>JAEUSG010000709.1 GCA_016788315.1 Fibrobacterota bacterium
CTTTGTGTTCAGCGTAAAATTTTTCTGCTGTCTCTTTGGAGAGTTTTTTCATCTGCAGCTTGACTATCTTTAATCTGGATTTTTCAAATCGGGACAGAACTTCACCGACAAGCATTTTTCTGACGCCGTTAGGTTTAATCATTACCAGTGTCTGTTCTGTCATATGGTGCTCCTTCTGAATGTTTCAGCATCTATTTTAAAGCTGGTTAAAAGCCTGTGAAAAGCCGCCCGGTTCATCCCCGCTTCTTTTGAAGAGATGGAAACATTTCCACTGTTTTTTTCAAGTAAAGTAGTTAAGTAATCCCGCTTTACATTTTCTAGATAATCTGCAATTGGAATTGTTGCCGCCTCTTTTTCTTCCTTAGGAGTCTCCTCGATGTGCTTTTGTCTGAGCCGTTGCGGCAGATCTTTTACCGTAATCCGGCTGGCCCCTGCTAGAATAAAAACTTCATTAAGTGTGTTTTCAAGTTCTCTGACATTTCCCGGCCAGTCATACTTTTTAAGAGTATTTAAAACCTCTAAGGATATGTCTGTAATTTTTTTCTCGTTTTCTCTTTTGTTGTATTTCTGCATAAAATGGCGAACGAGTTGAGGAATGTCCTCTTTGCGGTCGCGCAGGTTCGGCATAACAATTTTTACAACATTAAGTCTGTAGTAAAGATCCTCGCGGAAAGCTCCGGCTGAAATCATTTCCTCAAGGTTTTTGTTTGTGGCAGAAATGATGCGAACATTTATCGGAATTTCATCCTGCCCGCCTACGCGCCGTATTTTCTGCTCCTGTACTGCACGCAGGAGTTTCGCCTGCAGAATGTAGTTTAGATCGCCAATTTCATCAAGGAATATTGTGCCTCTGTTTGCCCATTCGAATAGTCCTTTTTTTGTCTGGTGTGCACCTGTAAAGGCTCCTTTTTCATAGCCGAAAAGCTCTGATTCAAGTAGATTGTCTGGAAGTGAGGGGCAGTTGACAGGAATAAAAGTTTCAGAAGAACGGTTAGATTCGCTGTGAATCATTCGTGCTGCGAGCTCTTTTCCGCTGCCTGTTTCACCGTAGATCATAAGATTTGCTTCACTTCTCGCAATACGTTCAATTAGTTGGCGTGTGCGAATCATTGCTACGCTTGTTCCAATGAGCATTTTTGATGAGGTCGTGTCATCGTGAATCTGTTCTGAGAAAGTGTCTGTAACGCTAGGGAAGAAACCTTCAATTATTTCCTTGAACTGGGGAATGTCCAACGGCTTGGAAAGGCAGGTTATCCCTTTGTTTTTAGCGGCCGTAAAAAGATCGTTACCTCCGGTGATTCCTGTAATGAGTATCGCGTCAATCTTTGCATGATCTGATTTAATTTTATCTATTAAATCCATTCCGTTGATATGAGGCATCTTGTAGTCAATAAGAGCAAGAGAAAAAGCTGAGTTATTGACCGATTTAAGAAAATGGCGCGGATCAGTAAATAGAGCTGCTGTCAGGCCGTGGTCGGTCAATACATCAAGCAGCAGTTCTCCGAATAGAGGGTCATCATCTACTATGGCGATTTGCGCGTTTAGGTTTACTATCGGGTTGTTATCTAGTTGCGTATCTTTTGAATTGATTCGCGAAAGACCTGTTATTTCGTACGCTTTGTTTAGTAGTTCTTCAATAGCAACAGGCTTTTTAAAATGTACAGCACCGGCATTTGTAAGGGCGTTAACTTCATCACTGTTTGCATAACCAGAGAGTATAATCACGGGAAAACCGGGAGCTATTTTTCTTATTTCGTTAAAAACATCTTTACCGTTCATGTTCGGCATAGCCATGTCTACTACAACTGCGTCAATTTCCTGATTGTGAAGAATAAAATGCTGTATAGCTTCAGCACCTGTAGAGAAAAAAGTACAAGGGATTTTTATTTCTCTCATTACTTCTTTGAACATTTCTATGATCATTTCGTCGTCATCAACAAACAGCAGTCGCGGTATGCCATCGGAAGGTTTTCTTCTGGCAGTGGATTGGCTGCTGCTGTTTTCTGAAGGAGTGGCTTTTTCGGGCGGTTCAATGCATCCATTTGTGGCAAGGCTTGTAGAAAACTCCACTCCTTTAATGCATGCCTGAAGAATACGCTCAGTGTATCTGGCTATTTCTTCGTTGTTTTCATTTTTTTTATGCAGCTGCTCAGCATATCCTCGGATGCTGCCGAGGATATTGTTGAATTTGTGTGCTGCTTCAGCAGATGAATAGCCTTTATCTCCGCCCTTTGCCGTGTTGTTATCCATGCACACTAAATAAATAAAATTTTATCGAGAAAGTACAATTTTCTTTACGAGTGCGACATCACCATGCGCAGCTCTGGCAATGTATATACCTGCAGGCATAGTTGCTGCCGCTTTCCATGTTGCCGTTGTTCCATTTGTTATGGTAACTCTATCAATCAGCTTACCTGTTACAGTAAATATTGAGATTACACTAACACCATTTTTCAGTCCATATAAGCTGAAGGATAGTGTACCTCTGAAAGGATTTGGAGAAGTAACAAGAGAGGCTGTTTTAAATGAATTGCCCTTGCTATTGATTATTTCTGCGGCAATACCCATGTCAGGAGCAGTAAATGAGGGATCGGCAAGAGAAAAACCATGGTCGATCTCATTGTTCACCCTTGTTCTCGTCATTGTATTGTATATCTCTATTTCCTGAATGTCAATGCGTGAGTTTGAGTTGAAAAAGTCCAATTTAACAAATCTTGCGCTGTCAGGTGAAGCGAATGCGTGGCTGAACTTGGACATTAGCAGATTTCTGTTTTTGATCCTGTAATATACCGGTTGGTCAAATGTGTTGGGCAATAGGTAATTTGTAATAGGTTCCCATGCTTGCCGCTGGTATATAGTGCCTTGAAAAGTCCACGGATCTCCGATGCTCTTCTTGGAGTAGGTTCTACACGAATCGAGGTAATCATTTCCTGCTGAGGCAAGAGCCTGTAAAATTCTTACACCACCAGTTTGGACAACAGCATTCAGATCAATCTGGATGGATGGATTTCTGCCGGCGCTCCATGTCGGTGGTGTTGTTGTCTGGTTGTCAGTAATAGCAGAAACGTTTAAAGTGTCAGGAACGGCTGTAACAGATTTTCCGACTGCAATATTTTTTCCAAAAGTATAGTAGTATCTGGGAGCTTCATACATTGAGCCAACATCAATTCCGTCATTATAACCTTCGGCTGCGGCATCCATTCCAGGCCAGGCAATAACAACTGAGTCCATTGTAGGATTTCTCATACCGGCTGTGTTTACCAGCCACTCATCCCCGGCTGCGGAAACCCTCTTTCTGTTAGATCTGTATTTTGAGCTAACTGAAGTTGCACCGATTCTTTCAAACTCTGTCCAGTGGTATGTTACGTCCAATGGATCAATAGCAGATGTTGACTTGAGCTTGATTCTATTGCTGCCTAGTGTCAGATATGGAATTGTTCTTGGGTTGACAATAGTAATAGTAGTGACTTTTAGACTGTCCATGCCGCAATCAGATGCTGCTAAACCGCTCTTGATTAAAAATTTCAGAAAATAACTTACTCTGGTACGTGCTATGTTTGCTGGAAGTCCGGTCTGACCAGTTACGTCGGAACTCTTGCCGAATGACTGACTTACGTTTATGGTGCCTGTTGCGGTTGCATTGTAAAGACGGAACCATCTGACACTATCAGCAGAAAACCATATTTCGAAAAGGGCGTTGGCATCATTGCGTATAACTTTCGCAGTCAACTCAGCATGTGAAATGACATTTGCAGCATCTACTCTATAAATATACGTTGATGTGTCTGAAGCTGTTGTTGGTCGCAGAAATGGAGATGTTGTGCTATTTGCGAGCTTCATCGCTGTTCCGGCAGCAGTAATTGCCAGCGGTGATGAAAGATCAGGATTAAATGTCCATATACCATTCGCTACAATATTAAGATTTACGCCGGTTGAAGTGTTCGGATTTGCTGTTCCGCTTACAGAGGCAGGAAGAAAATATTTTGAGTTGTCTGCAATCTGTTTTCCCGTTCTTGAGTAGCGTTCAAATGGCTTAATGTTAAGTTTGTAAGTGTATGTATCTGAGAATCTTTCTGTAAATAGATTTGTTCTTGTCGATTGTATCTCAGAATATTCGTTTGTTCCGATAAGGATATTGTAAACGGTTTTCCCTTCATAAATGCTTTTGTTGGACTGCTTTGAAGGATCGAAACGGTTCAGTGTTGTGAAGTCCGACATCATTGATTTCATTGTGTTGCGTCTATTGACAACATCCTGACAGCCCAGGAGGTTCCCTGTTGCTGAATCTTTGTAGCAAAAGCCGAATGCAGGGTCAAAGTTATGCCAGGAGCCATTCCATGAGAGGTCACAGACAGTATGAGCATTAATGTCGTACTCCTGTGCCTGTTTACCAAGCTGCTTCCATAGGAGTGCAGGTATGCTGTTTGTGGAAACGCAGAATGTATTGCCGTAGTTGTTAGCAAGTTTTATAGGATTATAGATAATGCCGTAATATGGATGGCCGGCTGGAACTGTTGCATCTGAGAAGCTGTCATGTGCAGGTGGTACTTGATGTCTGATTGCAGAAACCCATTTGAATATTGCCAGTGCCTTCTGTTCATCAGAAGAGAGTGAATTAGTCATGCTGTATGCAGCAGAGGGCACATCAGTCCAATCAGGTACGTTATCACTAAGTAATCGCAAATCCTTTGATGTTGCAAAAATGGCTGAACAGATACCGAGAGTGAGAATAAAAAGTTTCATAATTCCTCCTGTTAATAAGAATATAATCGTTTAAATTGGAAAAAGAACCTTCAATTAAATGGTAATCATAAAAAAGGAAACCGCTTCTACATTTCCCCCGAAAGGGAGAGACGAGAAGCGGTTTTTGTATAGAGGGATGCAAACAAACTTATTATTAGCCTTTTCCAAGCCTTTTTTCAATGTTTCTAATCTTTTCACAGAGCGGATCGCCGTTTACTGCCATTTCTTCACATTTCTTAATTGAGTGGAGAACAGTGCTGTGGTTTCTGTTGAAAGTAACTCCGATAGTAGCGAGTGAGTTCTGGGTATGTATCTTTGCGAGGTACATGCAGATCTGTCTGGGAATTGCCACCTCTCTAGCTCTTGAGAGAGCGCACAGCTTGTTTTTTGAGATGTCAAATTCACGGGCAGTTTCGGTAAGGATTGTATCGATGGAGACAGAACCCTTCAGGTTGTTTACTGCATCGCCAAGAACCTGTCTAATAAGATCAGCAGTGATTGTGTGGCCGGTAAAATTTGAATAGGCGATTACCTTTATCAGCAAACCATCAAGCTCACGTACATTGTGTGTTGGGAAATTTGCGATTGTTTCAAGTACGTCGGGAGGAAGATCAACACCATTCTGAGAAGATTTACGCTTAAGTATGGCAATCTTGGTCTCAAAATTAGGCGGCTGAATATCAACGAGAAGGCCGCCTGAGAAACGGTTCAGAAGACTCTGTTTCATATCCTTGATTTCGTCAGGATGGCGGTCGCTGGTTATTACAATCTGTTTGCGCTGTGCTGTTAAAGCTTCGAAAATAAAGAAGAACTGCTTCTGTGTTTCAATCTTGTTGCCGGAAAGGAACTGGATATCATCTATAAGAAGAATATCTATGTTGCGATACCTTTTCATGAAGTCCTGAGATTTTCTTGTCTCTTTCAGGTAGGTCATGTATTCCATTAGGAACTGATTGCCGGTAGTATAAAGTACCCGTTCAGCGGTTTCCTCTTTTAATGCAAAGTTTCCGATTGCCTGAAGGAGATGTGTTTTCCCGAGGCCGGTTTTGCCGTATATGAAAAGTGGATTGAAGTTAGTGCGTCCCGGAGCCTCTGCTACAGCCTGGGCGGATGTGCAGGCGAACTGATTGTTTGAGCCGACAATGAAGTTGTCAAAAGTAAAGGCAGGTATGAGCTGTGCATCGGATGGTGTCTGGCGAATGGTATTTACTTTGGTGATCTCATGAGATATGGAACGTATGATCTTAATGTCTTCCGGCATAGCTGTAACGCAGAAAGAGA
This sequence comes from Fibrobacterota bacterium, assembly GCA_016788315.1. Classification (GTDB taxonomy): domain Bacteria; phylum Fibrobacterota; class OXYB2-FULL-49-7; order OXYB2-FULL-49-7; family JAEUSG01; genus JAEUSG01. Next base: position 6,025 of record JAEUSG010000709.1, read on the forward strand.
GATTCCATTCTTTACCTGTTATCTCATATATGGTATTTCTGATTACTGTGCTGTATTTGTCCTCTACAAAATGAGAGACAAAGGAATTTGGTGAGATTACTGAGATGGTGTCGTTGTTTAGCTGTTCAAATATTGTGTTGCCAAACCATGCCTGAAACGGATGTTTGCCTACTGCAGTCTCGATTTTTTCAGATATCAACAAGTTATCAACATTTTTTTGGTTTTTAGCTGTTTTTTCGTATTCTGTTTGTTGATAATGGCTTGTTGCAGTGTTGTTTGTCATCTTGTTGTATTATTTAAGTGTTTAAGTTCTTGTAAATTAGCACGTTACGGTGCTATTCCCTCTATAATCTCTTCGCTTGCTGAAAAAGTTTATAAAAAGCGCCTTTTTGCTGTTTTTTATGCATTTTGAACAAGTTATCCACATTAATTTCAAAAGAACAATAACGGAATAAGTATAACTAATCATGATGATTGGTGTCAATAGCCAAAAGAAATTTTATATGAATCTTTACCGCAAAATTTATCGGACAGTGCGAAATGTCATCAGTTATGAAGCATTTCGGTGAGGGTAATCTCTGGGTGGTGATATCTTTTCTTCCCTTTTGTCGCTTTGCCAAGGTCTATGGCTGTTTCAGGGCACCAGTGCATGCATGCAAGGCACTGTTCACATTTATTATGCCATAGAGGGCGTTTGTTTACGATAGTAATATTTTCGGCGGCGCAGACTCTTGCACATATGCCACATCCATTGCATTTTTCGCTTGAAGTAAATTTTTTGTCGGTGGAGTGCATTCTGCTTCTGAAAGCTTTGTTAATGGTGCCAAGCAGAAGATTGGCGATTGCACTGTCCTTCTCGACGATACCGCTCTCTTTAGCTAGGATTTTTGAAACGATGTGAGCCAGTTTAGTGCGTCCTTTGCCTATTATGCTCTCGATCTTCTCTTTTCCGGGTGGATTTCCAAAGAGTATGTAATTAGACACCAACGGCAGAGAAAATCCTGCGTTGAGGCTTCCTCCGCACTTTTTTATCGCTTTCCCATATGCAATATTGGTTCCTGCGACACCTCCGGCATTTACCGATATTGTAAATAGGTATCCGCATTTATTGAAGTCGAGTCGCTGTAGAAAATTTTCTACGATAATAGGTGAACCCCATGCATAAACCGGGGCTACTATGCCGGTATACTCAAAAGATCCGCTTAAAACTGCGGTATTCTTACGTATCGGAA
>JAEUSG010000753.1 GCA_016788315.1 Fibrobacterota bacterium
GGATTAAAGATATATACGACCTTAGATTTTCGTACGCAGGCCTATGCTGAAAGTGTAGTAGCTGTTCAAATTGCAAGACTTCAAAAACAATTTGATGATGAAGTAAAGTACCGGCCCTATCCCAAAAAAGAGAAGCCTGCCGATTCGCTACTATTTATTCATGCATCGTTGCTCGCAATGGAACCGGCAACCGGCGATGTTCGTGCATGGGTAGGTGGTCGTGATCACAAACGGTTCAAATATGACCATGCAGGACAATCGAGGAGGCAGCCAGGTTCCACCTTTAAACCGTATGTGTATTGTGTAGCTTTGGAAAAAGGATATACTCCGTGCTCCCGTTTTGTTGACAGACCGGTGACGATACGCTATAAAGAGAATGATTCTGTAAAAACATGGTCGCCGCATAACAGCGACTGGGTTTTTACTGGAGATTCGATGACCTTACGCAGAGCTCTTGCCCGCTCTGTTAATTCTGTTACTGCACAGCTGACCGAAAAGGTCACTCCTGAAGCTGTAATGGAATGTGCGCAGCGTTTAGGTATAAAAAGTGAATTGAAACCTGTTCCATCCATTGGCCTAGGGCCCTTTGATGTGACTCTTCTGGAGCTCGTAAACAGTTATTGCCCTTTTGCAAATACTGGCTTAAAGGTTGAACCGCGTCTGATTACTTCAATATCAAATTCGGCGGGAGAGGTGCTGGAAAACTTCGCGCCGGAACGCAAACGGGTGTTGACGGAACAGAATGCTTTTCTAATGAGTTACATGCTAAGGGGAAGTTTGGAGGAGCCGGGATCAACTTCGGGAAATCTCTGGGGGTATAGGATATTTGATAAAGGTAATGAGGCAGGGGGCAAGACCGGTACATCAACTCATCAAGCGGATGGATGGTTTGTGACCATCACTCCAGGGCTGGTTGCTGGTGGTTGGGTAGGTTTTTCAACGCCCTCTGTAAGGTTCAGAACACGTGAAATTGGGGAGGGCTCCAAGACTGCTCTTCCGCTTGTCGGCTCTTTTCTGGAAGCTGTTTTTACCCATCCTGAGTGTGGAGTGAAGCCGGCCCGTTTCGAAAAACCTAAAAAGCCTGTGACGGTTAATTATCGCTGTCCGTCAGATCCGATGCCGATGGATACGACTAAAATTGATTCTGCGGTTATCGTTGAATAGAAAATTCTGTTACCAGCGACCGCTTGCACCGCCACCGCCGGACATGCCTCCGCCGAATCCACCTCCAAAACCGCCTCCACCTATTCGGCCACCGAACGCATTGCTTCCGCCAAATCCGCCACCGCCAGTTGCTCTGCTAAGTAGCATACCAAGAAGCATTGCTCGACCAGTGCTTGTTGATGCCATTGCTATGAAGACAATTACACCGACGATTAATAATGGTAGTGGGATTTTCTGCTGTGAACGACCATGCGAACGCTGTTTCTGAACACCAGTAATCTGGACTCCGAAATGGGTAGCTGCAGAAGAAACAAGTGCAACAGATCCTATAATTATTGACCTCTCAATATTACCAGCCTTAACCTCAGGTATCATCTTCTGATTAATTATTGACGAAGTTAGAGCATCGGTTAAATAACCTTCCGAACCATAACCAACCTCAAAGCGCATCTGTTTCTGCTCCGGCATAAAAATTAGGAGAGTTCCTTCATCTGTGCCCTTTTTGCCGATACCCCATTTTTCGTAGAGAACGTTTGAATACTCTTCGACAGAAACTTCCTCTTCTGGATTAATCGTGACTACAACAAATGCGAAACCTGTTTTAGCGAGCAATTCTTCGGAGACTGCAGCCAATGCATCTTCGGTTTTGGGAGAAAGAACATTCGCAAAGTCGTTTATCGGGCCTGTTTTATCTGGATAGTTTGGTGCACAAAAAATGAGACTCACCAGAAGTAGTAATATTTTCATGCACTAAATGTCTTTAATTACATACCCAACTGGCAATGCTTTTATGAATTTATTCGCAAATCCTGATAGCGACATTACCCTTCTTGTGTCCCGTCTCTACATATCGATGAGCATCAACAATTTGCTCAAGGGGATAGATACGATCCGTGACAGGTTTTATTAGGCCTGATTCAACCAATACACTTATACGATCTAGGCGATCGGATTTTAGAAGCAGCGCTTCATCATCGATTGAATAGCTCCTGCCGTTTTTGTTCAAAAAAAGACCACATACTTTTTTGAGTGATGATGTTTTAGCTTTACCAACTGCATCCAGAATGATATCGTAAAAATCCAGTTTCGCACATGATACTTCATCGTTATAGTCTAGAACTTTATCTGCTCCAAGAGATTTAACAAGTGGAATATTGGTGCTGCTGCATACCGCTGTGACGATTGCTCCAAAACTTTTTGCATACTGTATAGCAATTGTGCCTGTGGTGCTGGAAGCTCCATAAATAAGTACTTTCATTCCTGGTTCGATTGATTTTTTTTCAAGAGCCTGCAAGGCTAGCAGACCACCGTATGCAACACCGGTAGCATCTTCGTGTGTAATATTGTCTGGCTTGATGGCTATGCAGCCCTGTTTTGAGTCGGTTACCTTCATGCATTTGTATTCAGCATATGCACCCAGAGAAAAACCTGTCAGACCATAAACTTTCTGGCCCACTTTGAAACGCTTTACACTTGTACCCACTTTTTCGATTTCACCAGAAAGTACTTCACCGATTATGCCATTTCCTGGTTTGAATATGCCTAATGCTATCCGCATAAATATCTTATACCTTAACGGAATGTTGAAGCCTCTTATGAAAAGGTCACTGTTTGTTACCGACGTTGCAAAAATCTTTATCAATACCTCATCGTGTTTCGGTTCTGGTTTTTTGATGTCAATGAGTTTAAGGACATCAGGTCCCCCATACTTCTCGCAAAAGACAGCTTTCATATTAATTCCTGTATTTTATTTGTACTATATTACGTTCTAAAACTTGACACCTAAATGAAGTCCTGGCTCAAATAAAAAGTAATTTGGCCATTTGTTTTCCACACGTTCAAAAGATTCTGGAATATTTGTGCTTATCGGCCAATAGGTGCAAGCCAATGAAGGTTCGATGAATACATTGTTCTTGAATAGTTTGATGTGATATCCTACGCGAAAAGTCATGAAAAGCGTAAAACTCTTTTGTACAGAGTTGTCTACTGTATCTTTGAATTGCTGATAGAGTGGTTGTGCGTGAATTCCTGTATAAAGCCCGTTCCAGAAAAATCTTTGATAAGCAATGCCGATACCTGCTTCGCGAACATATCCTGGAAAACCATTTTTTGGGTCGTCAAACGAACTACCATAGGGTATGCCTTTGGGTGCGTTATACTTCCATGTGACGGCTTCGAGTGAAATCACATCGCGGCTTGTTAACCAGTATCCGAGATTCAGCTGCGCGAAGTTAGGTGGATTCTCCTGGTTTGGGACAAGATTTGCAATGACAAAAGCAGACGTGCCAATAAAATATCTCCCGCTATCTGAATCGGACTCTTTTGCGAAAATGCTAGATGCATATAATAAACACATCATGCAAAATGTTAATAGTTTTGTAAACATAAACTTATCCTTATTTAGAAGTTAACGCCGAGATATAGGTTGGGTTCGAAAATGAAAAAGTTATTCCATTTGTTTTCTTTTTCTTGGAAGGATTGTGGCGCTTTTGTATCGATGGGCCAATAGTTTCCGTGTATCTGTGGTTCGATGAAGAATCTGTTTTTAAAGATTGGAATATGGTAACCAAGGTGGTATGTAGTGTAAAGCTTGAATCCTTTACCAATTAGCTGGTTGTTTGTGTCCAAATAACGTTTGTATAACGGCAATACTTCAATGGTAGCAAATAGTCCCTTCCATAAAATCCTCTGATAAGTAATACCTATACCTGTTTCATGGAGACGGCCAGGAAAGAATTCTCTTTTGTCGAGGAACAGTGTGTCCCATAAGGGAATTCCCATAGGAGCAAACAGTTTCCAGGTCGCCAATTTTAGGGAGATCTTATCTTTGGGCGTTAATTGATACCCAATGTGCATCTCATAGTGATGAGTGTTTGTTGCCTCTTCACCAAAATTCAGGAATGATAGATAAGTAACCCCTAATGAATATTTATAAGTTGGAACACTGTCGTTTTGACCGAATGAGATTGCAGCTAAGATTAAAATTACGAGGGTAATAATGCGCTTTTTCATTTTAGTTTCCTTTCCTGCAACAGCATGTTTTGTGTGGTTTTGGTTTCCATCCGCCAATAATCAATTTGGCGAAAACGCCTCCCTGCTTGATGTCCGGCACATCGGTAATTGGTGTGTCTTCTGTATACCATGAGCTTGTTAGAGGGGCAAATTGGTAACCGCTCCTTATACCAATAACAAAGCCTTTTTTCTTGTTTGGAGATGGCATCACTAAGTCAACAGCAACGCCTAATTGTGTCAGAAATGTAGCCTGCCATATTGATACGTTTGGATCGGAATTTGCGATTGCCTGGTCTAATGTTTTCTCATTGTTGCAAATTCTCAGCCAATTTGCCCCTAAACCAAGACCGACAAAAGGAGATAGGGTTACCATAATGTCTTCTGGTAATATATTGACACCAATATTGCCGTTAATGTTTGAGGCATAAAGAGATGTTCTTAAGTTGTTATCAATATTTTCTGCCCACATAAGACCGGAAACCGTTCCTTCAAGAATTAACTTTTTGACCTCAAGGTGCCCGCCAAAAGAAAGCTTGAAAGCGGCTGGTTCAAATCCTGTTATTCCAGAAGAGTCTAGTCTGTTGTTTAACTCTTTAGTTTCTGCGACTGAAAAACCAATGCCGATGAATCCATACTGCCGTGTTGGTTTGAGTTCACGCATAATACTGTTTTCTTGACAGGTGAATTGGGAAGACGAATCATAAACAGAATCAGTTGTCTCTGCTCTTACTGCAAGGGTTGCAGTGAACAATACAATAGCCGTCACATTTTTTAGAATGCTCATATTTCCTCCAAAATTGGTTAAAGATGTCAGTTTTTATTTGTACGAAAACTGGTGTTTTCTATTCCGGCGGGCTTTCTCCATCTGCTCGGTATTCAAGGATATCTCCGGGTTGACAATTAAGCTCTCTGCATAGAGCATGGAGAGTTGCAATCCTTATAGCTTTTGCTTTACCTGTTTTTAAAATTGACAGATTTGAATCCGTTAACTGAATGCGTCTTGCCAATTCATTCAGCGGTATTTTTCTGTCCGCCATAACCCTGTCTAGTCTGAATATGATACTCATATGATGCCTCGGGTATTAAATTGTAAGATCCATTTCTTCTTTAAGTACAGTACCATCTTTGATGATTTCACAAAGAA
>JAEUSG010000759.1 GCA_016788315.1 Fibrobacterota bacterium
CATGCGTCCGTGGTTACCATAGCTTGCCCACAGGCGACCCGCCTTTGCACCGAAACGCTGTCTTATAATGGGGCTTGAGCTGTGGCCGCAATGACGCACATCGGCATCCATCATGCTGGCAACTGCACGAATTGACCAGGAGGTATCGGCAATATCAAATAGATGAACATGCTGTCTTGGTTCAGGTGTAAAGCCGGTGCAGCCCTGCGTGTTTGAGACCCATGCACTATTACCCCACATATCAACTACATTGCCCCGTCCTGAACCATGGTCAAAGTTCCATTTGACATTTGGCGTAGGTCCGGGATAACGCACAGAATCCATCTTACCCCATGACGCCCCTCCATTAGAACTCTGGACGGTTAAAAGCGGCTGTTTCATCCGAAGCGCTGCGTTGGCTGGTGCCATTCCCTGAAACCTATTGAAGGTGACAAACAGATGGTCGTTATCAAATGCGCCTATAAAACCGCTCGGAACTAGCATACCTGAATCTATAGTTATGGGCGCAGTGATGGTTGACAGCGCGGTTCTGTTTGGCTTGCCTTGTGGAACGGGATTGACTGTTGAGATTGGCTGAAGAACAGGAAGAGCCATTGATGCTGAGTCTTTGAAGGTTGGAAGCGATGTTGTGTCGCTGTCCTGCGCAAGGCGGATATTATCCAGGTGAACAGTAGAGTTAGCGAAACCAAGAACCCAGAAGTTTACAATTTCGGATAGTTTGAGTTTGCGTTCAGCGACAGCCTGCTTCAGATTTACTTCAAGTGTAACCCATGAATTTACCGGAATATTGTATTGACGCATCACTGGTGGAGTTATATCTTCATCCTCAATTGCAACCTGTAGTTTTGCTGAAGTAAGTGATACCGCTGCAGGCTTGACATAAACATCAATCCAAAATTTGGTATGCTGCGACCAATCTCTTAAAGATGGAAAGTTCTCAAACCATCCGTGCGGGTACATTATCGGCATGGCCTGCCGTCCCCAATTGCCTGCAGTTGGGTAATAGTATGTCCAATATGGGGTCCAGTTAAATGTATGATAAGCAGAGTTGTATCCGATATACTCTACTTTATATCTAAGTGCGTTAGTGCCTTCAGTTTTGATGTCATTACGAATTGCCCATCTATATAATGGTATTCCTCCAACATATGCTGAATAGGTAAAACCTGAATCTGTAATCTCAGTGATCTGATTATTAGAATAAACACCGGTTATTTTAGATTCCATTTCGCTTTTCTCAAAACCGGTTATCATCTTTATTGAAGCATTGGTTGTTATTGCTCCTATAAAAACGATGAGAAGTGTCAGAATGATTTTGTTTTCTTTTGTCATGTGTATCCTTATTGTTAAATGTTACATCATATAGATATGAAAAACAATGGAAATCTGATAGTTAAAAACAGCATATAAAACCACAATAAAACCATATATGCATATAATATAAAGCAGTATGTATATGAATAATAGCTATAGAATGTTTTATAAGTGCTGAAACAAATATATTGTAAAAAAATGTTTGACATTTCCCCCGTTTGTGGATAGTTTATTCAGCAAACAAACTCTCATGGGGGTATCATGTTAAAATTATTCCTTTTGTTATCTGTCACTGTCATTATTGGTCAGGTCAATACCTGGAGTCCGGCTGGAGGAAATACTCTGGGCCGATGGTTTGGACCAGCCTTAGTCTACTCCCATAAAACGGATGAATTTGTACTGACAATGGGCAGTCAGAAGAGCAAAGTATATACTGTTCAGGTGTTACCAAGTGCAAATGGCAAGTGGATAAACGCACTTCCAAACGACTCACTTTATGGCAGTGTTGCTAATGCCAATAGTGTTGATTCAGCAAACGGGAAATGGGCCGACTCAACAGGTTCTGCTTACAGTATTGGAACAAACGATCAGTTTGGATGGCGTCCAAGATTTGCAAATGTAAAAGGATATCTCAGACCGAATCTGAATTGTGATGATTTTGGAGCAGTTACCGCATATTCTCAATTCTGCTATAACAGGGATGATGGCAAAGTTTACTTTTATCTTAATAATCAGACATTTACTTACGACCCTGAGACTCGTTTGTTTGACACTCTTACAACGGCCGTTCACCCAAACAATGGAAATCTGCCGAATGCCGGAATGGGTTTTGATAAAAACAATAAGACTGTTTATGCACTCAGATGGGGATCTCTCTGCTATGACGCATACAATAAAGAGATTGTAGCATTCGGCGGCGGCGGACTTGATCAGCCTTTGGGATCAATTCCAGGTACATGGGTGTTTAATACAACAACCAAGAGCTGGTCAAAACTAACACAGAGTGTGGTGCCTAGTCCGCGAGCTCATTCACCAATGGTTTACGATTCTGTAAACAGATGCATTGTTATGTTCGGTGGCGACCATCTTGATTGTTTAATGAATGACACATGGATATATGACTGCGTTACGAAAGTTTGGACGAAGAAAAATCCAACAGTACGTCCAAAGCCGCGTGCTGGTCACGCACTTATTTATCTGCCAAAGAGTAAAAAAATAGTTATGATGGGTGGGTACAGGTTTGAAGCCAATCAGACAAATGAATTTGAGATGTGGGTATATTCTGTCTCGGAAAACAGCTGGTCGTTGATAAAAAGATTTGCAACTTCTGATCTGCGGCCAAAACTTACCCTCATGAAACCGGCATTCTGCGGTTTAGCAGCGGTAAACAGCGGTGATACAGTCGTGGCTATCGGTGATTCAATATTGAGCGATTTTTCGAATAATCCATATGCTTACAAAATGGCTATTGATGCCTCGGTTACTGATGTCCAGGGTACAGCACAGTACGGATTAAGCCGCGACACGTTGGCGGTGGCTGGTGCAACATACGATCCTGCATATTGGTATGGTTTGACAAAGTCGGATTCTGCGTCGCGTGAAACTGCATTAAGTGCAATTCCTCAGAATGCATGGACACTTGTTTCTCCTCCGGCTACTCCAGGGGGAGACAGAACCTGGGGTTCCATAGTAATGGATACAGAGCGTGACAGAATAATAAAACGGGGCGGTGGTCATGCTGCCTATTGCGGTTCCGATCTTCCAAATTATTTCATAACAGAAAACCGCTGGAATATTGGGTATCGTCCGGAATTCCCGCTTGAAATGAATGGAAATAATGAACCTTCTCCAGGCCCTTTTACATTCAACGACCGCCCATTTATGCCGACACATCCAGTTAAAGCGATGGTTTACGATCCGATAATTAAAAAGGCTCTTCTTATCGAACTGCTTTACACTTATGTATACGATCCTGACAGCATGGATTTCGTAAAAGGGTCACGTATTCCGGCACCTGTTCCATCCGGTGGTTCACAGTCAACATATGGTCAGGGTACTTGTACGACGCCTTATGGTGCATATGATTTGTGTGTCAATCAGGGTTATCTGTTCTCCGCTGATAGTATGCGCTGGAGAAAGCTTCCACAAACAGGAGTAACACTTCCAAATTATTATGCCGATTGCGCAGGTCTTACTTATGATTCGAAGCGCGATCGCATTGTCTATGCTCATCAGGCATATGGTAATATGACCG
>JAEUSG010000791.1 GCA_016788315.1 Fibrobacterota bacterium
GGTCTCTGGAATGAAAGAGGCGGAAGCACTGGCATTAATTACATCTGTAAACGCCGACATACTTGGAATCGGCGACAGAGTAGGCAGAATCGAAAAGGGACTTCTCGCCAGCATGCTTGTCTGGGATAGAGACCCGCTGCGACTCGACGCAATTCCAAAAGTTGTTATCGCTGAAGGAAAGATTCTATCACACCAAAAATACACCAGATAGAACAGACTGGCAAATTGATAGCCTTATTCAGTTTTCGATAGTCTATCACGAAAACTTCAATTACTATTAATGTATTGGTTGTTTTCAGTAATTTTATTGCCAACAAAACAAGACTTAATTATTCAACATATTTACACAAAGCATATCTTTTAACATTATTTTTCTCTATACCAATAACGTAGACGCCAGAATTGATTTTGGGAGTACGAATATTAACTTGATTTGACGCATATAACGTTTTAGTAGAAAACAATGCTTCCCCTAAAACAGTGTAAACTGTGACTTTTAAATGATCACTTTTAATGTTATCATTAATTTTTATACTTAACATTTGTGAGGTTAAGTATTGTGCGGATATATATTTAGATCCAGCAGCTAACAAACTCCTATTTTCTATAGAAATATCATCCAATGAAGCTGTGCCAATAATACCATTATTGCCTGTTACGATTAAAGCGCCATCGCCTCGAACAATTGAATACAAATCTGCTGTTGTACCGGACTCTATATTTGCCCAAGAAATACCATTTTCAGATGTAAGCATTTTACCTTTATCGCCAACAACTAGATAATTATTGTTGTCATATGATGCAGATCTGAGTATGTAGCCATTGGAATCTCTCACATTCCATGAAGAATCATCATGTGACGTTAGTATAAGATGCTGGGGGCTGACGTTATAAGCGAAAGCCCCAAGTAGAATGTTCAAGTTTTTGAAATTAAAAACTGATATAAAATCTCTTTCATTATACCATTGTTTTTGTTTCCACACATTTCCATCCATAGATGTATAAACAAAACCAAATCTGTGCCCAAATGAAGGTGTTCCCCCACCACCGACAAGGATGAAGCGATCATTAGCATAGGTAACGGAGGTAAAACGTAACCCACAACACTCTGAAGATGGCACAATATTCGACATAGTCCAAGAAACACCATCTGCAGATGTTATAACAATCGGATCCCAGCCGCCAACAGCTACAAATATTTTATTGCCATATGTAACAGAATTTAATCTAGTAAGAGTATTTGAAACTTCCCGATTCCAAAGAACACCATCAATTGATTTCAAGATCATTCCACTATCACCGACAGCAACAAACATATTGTTCCCGAACGTTACTGAATTCAATCGTGTGCTAATACCAGCGAAAGTATGTAACCAAGTTTTACCATCTATTGAAAATGCAACAATGCCAGAATCTCCGACCGCAATGAATCTTTTATTACCATATGTAATTGAATGTAAATTCTTGCCCTGAGGTAACGGTTGTTGCCAAGTCCAATTTATTTGTGAAAAAGATGAAGAAGTTATGACTGAGATTATTAAAATTGTAATTCGAAAGATCAGATTCATTGTCATAAAGCCTCCAGAAAAGAACATTGTTTTAAATCGTTAAAAACAATAATTTAGCAAATTTCATGCCTTTCTGGTTTTTAAGGAAAACGGTAAAGCCTTCGGATCTAAATGTCAGCTTAACGCTCTTCCCTGACATTAATGTCAGAATTATTGTTTCAGGTACTGTAAAGTTAATTTTGATGAAATGATATTTAAAATTCCTTCGGGCATATACAAAAAAAATGACTATTCCCGAAGAAATGATTCTATCACATAAGAAATAGTCGCCGCTGCGTAAACCGGTACGTTGACAACTTTGTCCTGTTTGCTATAAGCTCTTTCCGAAATTCTGATCCCAAATGGGGAGCCAGGATGTTCTGACAAAAATCGGTACATGCTCTTCAAGTGTCCTGCTGCACCTGACTTTACCTCTATTGGGAAGACGATACCATTATTCGCAAAAAGATAATCGACCTCAGCAGTAGCACGTACTTCAGCTCTATCCCAATAATATAAACCAGTCCCTAAAATCTTATCGTCAAGACAAAGCAATTTCTGGCCAATTGCCTGCTATGTTACAGCACCAAGAAAATTACTGGCGATTGCATTTCTTATACCCCACTCCCTGAGTTATCTTTGCATACTACCCAAAACAGCAAAACAATGCTATTTTACAAACATAATTTAGCAATTAATTTGCTATTTTTACCAAAATAGCACTTAACATATTATAATTCAGCCTATTACACAACAAACCTGATTTGACTTTTAGTTTGATGCCGTATCAACTGGAAATCCGGCTGCCTTCCAAGCAGGAAAGCCATCGACAAAGAGGCGGATATTGAAATACCCGGAACGGTAAAGTTTTTCAGCTAGATCATGACTATCTGAACACTCACGACCGCTGCAGTAAACAATCATGTTTATAGTATCAGAATATGCTTTTCTGAAATCATTAATTCTTTTCTCAAAATCGTTTACACTAAGAGAATAAGCCTTTCTGATATGGCCATCTGCAAAATCTTCACTTGCTCGTGCATCAACAAAAAGGCAGCCCTCTTTGTAGAAATGGGCTGCTTCTGTGAGGGTGATATCGCGTTTTTCAGGATCGATTATCGGAGCACCGGCATACACAGAGAAAAGTGCAGCAGTCGACAGCATTAAAAGAAGCAACAATCTGCTCATTTACGTACAGCTACACTGACTGTCTTTTCGAGCTTACGTCCATCAAGGTATTCAAATGTTAGTTTAATCTGTCCATACTTTGATTCAGCCATAGATGTGGAGAACAGAGTAGACAGTTCTATAGTCTGTGTTGAATCTTTTTTGATAGCGAGCTTTTTCATAGGCATTGTCGGCATTACTACGACATCTACACCTTCAATTGAAGCATCAATCTGCTTAATCGGCAGATCATACTTGTTTTTTATGAAAATTTTTTGTGCACTCAATGTGCCGTTTACCGGAGCTTCAAATGAAACGTAATGAGGCTCTATCTCAATAATCGCCTCAATATTAGCTGTAAACTTGAGACTGACAGATTCCCGTGACGGGTCATTTGATCTCACGGTTACGCTCTTGTGGACCTCGCCCAGAAAGTTTCCGGAATTGAACTCAAACGGGATTGTTGTTTTTTCACCCGGTTTAAGCTTGAAACTGCTCTTACCTGTGGAGGTGCACCCGCATGTAGGGCGGACATCGGTAACATCAAGCTCTGCATCTCCGCTGTTTTTTACAACGTAAGTGATAGTTTTCTTCTCGCCCTGAATCATTTTTCCAAGGCTGACCTCTTCTGCTTCAAAACTAATCTTAGGCGCTGCGAAGAGTGCAGCAGCAGCCAAAACCACAAGAATGGTGACGGGGGTAAAGTTTCTTATTATCATAGTACCTAAAATATACCTATTTTTATGTCCTATGAAAACTATCAGACTAATAATTGCTATCGATTCTTTCAAAGAGTCTCTTACATCAGCAAAAGCGGCAGATGCCTTTATCAGAGGATTTAAGATAGGAAACAGCAAGGCGACATTCAAGAAACTGCTGATTTCTGATGGAGGTGAAGGCTTTACCGAAGCACTGGTCAATAACAGCTCAGGTAAACTTTTCAGTGTCAGTACTCGAGATCCACTTTATCGTAAAACTAAAGCATCAATCGGGCGATTGAATTCTGGTGCATTTGTAATAGAAACAGCGGCAGCAGCCGGCCTTGAAATACTAAAACCGCATGAGCGTAACCCGCTCAAGACAACAACATTCGGTCTTGGAATACTTATACAAGCTGCTGTAAACAGGGGTGCCAAAGAGATCATTGTCGGTCTTGGCGGATCTGCAACAAACGACGGCGGAACAGGCATGCTGCAAGCCCTCGGCGTAAAATTTATTGACAAAAAAGGCAATGAATTAGCTACACCAATGACCGGGTCGTCACTGGAACTAATCCATAAAATTGATTTCTCTGAATTGAAGAAACTTTCTTCTATAAAATTCACTGCAGCTTGCGACGTCAAAAATCCTCTGTACGGTAAAATGGGGGCAGCGGCAATTTTCAGTCCGCAGAAGGGGGCAAACCCTCAAATGGTAAAGCGTCTTGATGCCGGACTTAAGAATCTGGCCCAAGCTGTAAAAAGATCCACTCCGAAAAGCAATCCGGATAGACCAGGTTCAGGTGCAGCGGGCGGACTCGGTTTTGCGTTTGCCGAATGTTTGAAAGCCTCGCTAGTCCCTGGTATTGACATTATGCTTAAAGCATGCGATTTCGACCGTCATCTTTCAGATTCAGATCTTGTAATAACCGGTGAAGGTAGAATAGATGGGCAAACTGGAGGAAACAAAGCACCTTACGGTATAGCATCTGCAGCGGCAAAAAAAGGAGTTCCCGTAATTGCTGTATGCGGTTCAATGGCACAGGAAGCTTCAGCGCTTTATAAAAACGGATTCTCAGGAATATATTCAATCATACCAAAACCGATGAACCTCAGTGAAGCAATGCAGAACGCAGAAACAAACATGGTGACTTTTGCAGAAGCATTCAGCCGAACAATTTCTTCGCTTAGAAAAGGCTAAAATTTTATGAAAATGTCAGCATTGATTCTTTTGACTGCAGCACTCTTCCTGACCGGTTGTTCCGAAACTCTTCGAGTCGTGAAATTACAGAACAATCTTCTGACAGAGAAATTTACAACAGTCGGCATCCTGCAGTTACCTCCATCATCTTACACAACTCTTCACAATATTCAGCCGTTGCGAAATAAGGATTTTTCCATCTCTGCCCAGCAGGCACTTGAAAGGGCCGTTGTCAAAAAGCGGAAAAACTGGAACATAATTTATTCAGCTAACATCACTGCAACAGAGCCCTCTCTTGCAGATGCTATGGCTGCCTGTCGTGAAAAGGGAGTAGACATTTCAGATACAGCAACGCTTGAAATGATGAAAAAAGCCTCTTCAATTCTTGGATTCAGATACCTCCTGCTGCTTGAGAGCGTATCAATCAAAGATGCAAGCAGTGCGCAGTCTCCTGCAATGGCTGCTTTCGGCTCATGGGTTCAGCTTTGGGATATGTCGAACGGCAAACTGGTTTACAGAGCAAGGAATGTATCGAGACCGGTAACTTACGCTGAAAAGGATTTTGATGATAGACTTTCGGATGCCCTCTACGACCTTTTTGCAGAAGCTATCCGCCCGCTGCCTAAGCTCTAAAATGTTCTACCGGTTGGAGAAGTAGAAATTAATAGCCTCAGCACCCACATACGATGAATGAACATTCCAGTAGGGGCCGTGAACGGTAACAACAGCAACTGCTATTGCATCGGAGGGCTTTCTTGAATCATAGGCGAACCCGGTAAACCAGTCACATCTGCCGCGCGGACTCGTGGAATTGAGATTTCCTGTTTTCCCCCCCATGCGTATATTATCAAAAGAACGGCTCCGGTTAAGATGTGCAAAACCTTTGCGTGCGGTTCCTTTCTTTACTACTTCACTCATCACCTTCATAGTCTCTTTTGAAGTTGCCGATGTAATCAAACTGTACATTGTGTCAACACCGCCGTTAAATACAGCTTTCCCGTCGCGTGTAATTTCGCGGAACAGTTTTGGATTTGCAACCTTTCCATTATTGACAACTGCACCGGCAAGCATTGCCGCATGAATCGGTGAAATAGTAGTGAAGCTGTTGAAACCACATGCGAGTGCCGCGGCCTCATAAGGATCATTTGGCGGAACATAACGGGATGCTCCAAGCGGAAGATCAAAGGCAATAGGGTGGTTAAAAAGAAATTTTCCAGCTGTTGTGTTCAACCGATCCGGTCCGAGAATGTACATACCCACTTTTCCGAAAAATGGATTTATAGAGCGGGTAAAAGCCTCCCGCATACTTATCAGACGTGACCATCTGTTCGGTGCATCCTGCTGCAGCTGCCTTTTGTAAAGAGTCCAGAGATTACCTGTTACATTGATGCCGTCGGCGGTATTCATGAGATTATATTCCAAAACGCCAGCAGTTGTAACAATTTTAAAAAGGGACGCTGCGGGATACTCATTCCAAAAGAGCATATTTCTGCTCTCAGGCAGGAAACTCTCCTCTTTATCATTCCGGTAGCTCACCGCCGCAAGAACTTCACCCGTTGAAGGACGTATTACTACTGCAGCACCGCAGCGGGGATGATACTTAACCATGAGCTTATAGAGTTTTCTCTGCAGCTCTGGAGAAACAGTGAGTGTTACATTATAAGATTTATCTGATGCAGTAACCGTCTCTTTATCAGCCAACGTTTCGTTAAATTCCCTTTCGGAATAATGCCTGACAACATCAGCGGGACCCTTTGGTTTCCCTTTTTTAAAAGGGGAAGAGAGAGCGCTCGGGATAATTTTTTTTTCGCTGTCACCGCAGCTTCTTACCGCAATAATGAATATGGCAACTGCAAGAAGAACCGCAGCGGCGATTATCCTGATTCTTTCAGGGCCCGGAGACTGCGTATTGTTTACATTATGCGTACGAGGGTTATTTTGATCCATTTTCGAAATAAGAAGATACAATAGTGATCGCTAAATATGAAGCACTATTGACATTTTATTCCATTTCCCTTATATTAAAGTTACGTATGAATAGAAAAGTCTGCACAACTGCCGTATCAATTAAACGCTCCGACCTTAATAAACGTATTAAGGCCGATAAAGCTTTATATATGCAGGCAGCGGACTTCCTACCATAACAAAAAGTTAAAAAAGGAAATCAAGGGAAAAACCCGCTGTCAAATCAGACAGCGGGTTTTTTTGTTTTTAAACACAATTAAAAGAAAGGATCAAAAAATGCACAGAATCTTAACCCACGACCAGGAACTGTTTCAGGCAGTTACTGCAGTTTACGCCGAAGAGGAAAGACTGGAAAGGGATACACACAGACCAACAAGCAATGATGCACCGATGGGCTGGAGTCCTGTAGACAGACGGTTTATAAACAACTGATTATTGGTATTAAAATGGTCTCTCCATAATGTATTTTTTGGAGCGTAAATAACCAAAATATGGAGGATATTCAATGAGCAGTCTGGATTATAAAAAAGCCGGTGTAGACATTGTTAAAGCAGACCGATTCGTCGACTTTATCAGTGCGCTTTCTAAAAAAACCAAACGCGATGGTAATGTCGGCGGGATCGGCAGCTTCGGCGCCTTTTTCCGTGCCCCGATGAAAGGGATGAAGGATCCCCTTATCGTTTCGTCAACAGACGGCGTTGGAACAAAGCTCCTTGTTGCAATTGCTCAGAACAAACATGACACTGTCGGTATAGACCTTGTTGCAATGAGCGTAAACGATCTTCTATGCTGCGGTGCAGAACCGCTATTTTTTCTCGACTATTTCGCAACAGGTGGTCTGGATCTTAAAATCTCTCAGGCCGTTATGAAGGGCATTGTTAATGGCTGTGTGGAATCAAACTGCGCACTCATCGGCGGCGAAACAGCAGAGATGCCTGGACTCTACAAAAAAGGTGATTACGATCTCGCAGGCTTCTGCGTAGGTATTGTTGATCGCACCAAAGCGATTACCGGCGCAAACGTAAAACCGGGCGACACTGTACTCGGCCTTCTATCGAGCGGTCTCCATTCAAACGGATACTCCCTTGCAAGAAAAGTATTTACAGAAAAAGAACTTAAAGGAGCCTGGGGCAAAAAGCTGCTGACTCCAACCATTCTATATGTTAAACCTCTCCTGAAGCTCTTCAAAGCCGGATATGCAAAAGCTGTCGCGAACATTACAGGCGGCGGTTTCCAGGGAAACATTCCCCGCACACTTCCAAAGAATGTCTCTGTCATAATTGACAGTTCATCATGGAAGATACCGGAAATTTTCAATGAGATTCAGAAACGCGGTAAAGTTAAGACCAGCGTAATGTTTGATACATTCAATATGGGTATCGGCATGACTGTAACGGTTGCAGCTAAAGACGCTGCAAAATCCATTGCACTCCTTAAGGCTAACGGCATCAAATCAGTTGTCCTTGGCAAAATAGTAAAAGGCAAAGGCGAGGTCATTTTTAATTGAGATTTCCAGCATCTGTTATTGAAGAGATCAAATCACGGTTTGATATCGTTCAATATGTTTCCAGATATGTTGATCTTAAAAGGTCCGGAGCGAACCTAAAAGGTCTCTGTCCCTTTCATCAGGAAAAGACACCATCATTCATGGTAAACCCTGCCAAAGGGATTTACAAATGTTTCGGCTGCGGCGAAGGCGGCGATGTTATTGCGTTCCTGCGTGGCATGGAAAACATCTCTTTTACAGAGTCTGTCATCCTTCTTGCAAAAGAGAGCGGTGTGGACATAGCAATGTACGACACGCCCGAAGCGGAGAGAGAGCGTACCGAAGCAGACCTTTTATACAAAATCAACGATGAAGCGCGCTCCTTTTTCATGCAGCAGCTTCAGGAATCAACTGCAAAAGAGGCGAACGATTATCTTCATAAAAGAGGCATAACGCCTGAGACCATAAAAGAGTTTTCTATCGGCTTTGCTCCCGCTACAGGAAACCTATGCATAGCACATATGCTTAACAAGGGATTCCCCGGAGATCTCATCGCTGCAAGCGGACTTGCCATAGTCCGCGATGACGGTTCTATTATTGATAAATTCAGAAATAGAATAATGGTCCCATTTCAGAACTTGAGCGCCCTTACCTGCGGTTTTACCGGCAGAGTAATCAACAGCACAGACAACCCCAAATACCTGAATTCACCTGAAACAGCCGTTTTTAAAAAGGGCAGTTTCCTCTTCGGACTATTACAGGCGCGGGAAGCAGTTAAGCGAGAGGCCCAGATAATTCTCGTAGAAGGAAATTTTGATCTAATTTCACTATCGCAGGATGGTATTGTAAACGCTGCCGCCACATCAGGCACCGCTCTAACCGATCGTCAGGCACTGATGATCAAGCGTTTTGCAGACAAAGTGGTGCTCGTATATGATGGAGACAATGCAGGTCAGGCGGCAACTGCACGGGGACTGCCCATTCTTATGAATGCAGGTCTCACAGTAAGAATAGCGGTACTGCCTCCGGGAGAAGATCCTGACAGTTTTATCCGGAAAAACGGCCGAGAAGCATTTAAAAACCTGATTACAGGAGCCTCCGATATAGTTGACTTTACCGTAAACAGATTTGCGGCACAAAAGGAATTATCAGTTCCGGAAAACAAGGCTGAACTGATTAAAGAGATGTCTGAGCTCCTGCTTAACGTCTCTAATCCTGTGCTGAGAGCTGAATATATTCGCAGAGCATCTGAAAAAACAGGAGTTCAAGAACGGTTGATAATGGGCAAAGCACCTCAGCCGAACCGTTACAGAGCACAAGGTACAGGGCAGGGCGAAACCAAAGTTGCAGAACTGTCGGTTCCTCCGCATGAAATAAGACTTCTCGAGCTTTTAATCGAAAGCTGTGAAAGCTGCCTGTTACCTGTCAGCCGTTTTGTCCACTCGTCAGACATCACACATCCTGCAGCTAGAACGCTTCTGACAGCAATAATTGAGGGCGGAGAATTCCATTCATCCATGCTTGCAACTTTGCCCCCAGAAGCGGCAGACCTCGCCTCAAGACTTGCAATAACGTCTGCCCACACTGAAGGCAGTGAAGCGAAGAAACTTGCGGAGACTCATGACATAATTCTTAAGATAAAAGAGAAAAGCATCAAAAAAGCACGGACTGAGTTAATGGCAAAAATTAAAGCAGCATCAGCCGAAGAGAGAAGCTCTCTCTTAAAAGAATTTGATGCAATGACCAACGAAATCAACAGTTTGAAAAAACTGAGCGAACAGCCGTCAGAATCAGAAATTACACCACTCTAGCGCCATCCGACGGAAGAGCTTCAAT
>JAEUSG010000833.1 GCA_016788315.1 Fibrobacterota bacterium
GAACCGAATAAGTCATATCCCTATCCTTGCACTCTTCTATGGAGTACTTTGGTACACCAAGCGAGTACTCAACAAACTCAAGGGAGAAATTACCCTTTACATCAGAGATAGGAAAGGCCTCGTTGAAAACTGCTTGAAGCCCTACATTTTTTCTGGCAGACGGTTTAACGTCAGCCTGCAGGAAATCTTTAAAAGACTCAATTTGAATAGACAGAAGATACGGCATTTCTGCCGAGTTTCGAACTTTAGAATAGGAGGTTCTCACACCCATTGATTCCCTTTCAGGATAAAGAGCGAGATGCTACGCACTCAATTTTTAGTTAATAAAAGGTGCATGGAAAGAAACAGATCCTTCCATGCACCGAAATATAAAATTACTTTATTACTACTTTTGCGCCGACAGCTTCGATTTTCTTTTTCATGTCTTCGGCATCTGCTTTGGAAACACCAGCCTTTAGAGACTTAGGTGCGCCTTCAACAAGATCCTTTGCCTCTTTAAGACCAAGCCCTGTTATTTCACGAACAACTTTGATTGCCTTGATTTTATCGGCACCTGCATTGTCGAGAATAACTTCGAATTCAGTCTGTTCTTCAGCTGGTGCTGCACCCGCTGCTGCAACCGGAGCTGCTGCAACTGCTGCTGCCGGAGCTGCTGCCTTTACGTCAAACTTTGTTTCAATTGCCTTAACAAGGTCGGAAAGCTCGAGCACTGTCTTATTAGCAATCGCTTCGATAATTTCTTCGTTTGTGAGAGTAGCCACTAAAAACCTCCTGTGAATTATTGGTTAAAATTTTATTTCTGTTCTTTTGATTCTTTAACTGCATTAACAGCATACAATATCTGAGTAACAAGCGACTGCATTGTACCAGCCAACTTTACAATTGGCGCATTCAATGTACCAGCCAGAATGCCGATAAGCTCTTTCTTGCTTGGAAGCTTTGAAATAGCTTCAATTTCTTTAACATTAAACACTCTGCCATCGAGAAGAACGGCTTTAAGACCTGGCAGATTATCCTTGTGTTTTTTGGAATACTCAAGAATTATTTTTGCAGGTGCAACACCATCGGCGAAATCGATTGCGACCGCTGTAGGCCCTTTAAGAAAAGAATCAAGTCCTTTTACATTATGAGCATTAAGAGCACGCTTAACAAGAGTGTTCTTTATAACCTTATAATAGATGCCTTCGTTTTTAAACTTGGATCTAATTTCATTTACTTCGGCAACAGTCATGCCGAGGAAATCAAGCAGATATACGGCAGCTGCTTTATCGAGCTTTCCGTTTACCTCTGATATCAACTTATCTTTATCAACAACACGTGGTTTCATTTATTTCTTTCTCCTAAAAGTCGGTTCAGGATCACGCATCCGTAAAAGCTGTGTCAACTTTTACGCCAGGCCCCATTGTTGTCGAGATCGATATCTTCTTGATATAGGTTCCCTTGGCACTGGCTGGTTTGGCCTTAACTATAGCAGCCATGAGTGACTTGATGTTCTCAACAATGGCCGCTGGTTCAAAGGAAATCTTACCAACACATGAATGGACATTACCAGCTTTATCAAGCCTATAATCTGCCTTTCCGCTTTTAAGATCCTTTACCGCTTTGGCAACGTCTAAAGTAACAGTTCCTGTTTTAGGATTAGGCATAAGACCTCTTGTACCAAGAATCTTACCTAACTTACCGATGACTTTCATCATGTCGGGTGTTGCAACAGTTGCATCGAAATCGAGCCAGCCTCCTGAAATTTTCTCAGCAAGATCTTCGGCTCCGACAAAGTCGGCATCGGCTTTTTTTGCCTCTTCAGCTTTTTCGCCTTTTGCGAAAACAAGAACGCGGACTTTTTTGCCAAGTCCATTCGGCAGAGCAACAGAACCTCTTACCATCTGATCTGATTTTTTTGGGTCAATTCCGAGTCTGACGACGATATCGACAGACTCATCAAATTTGGCTTTTGGTGCAGACTTCAGAAGCTTTACAGCTTCTTCGAGCAGATAGACTTTATCTTTGTCTACCAGCTTTGCAGCCTCAACAACGCGCTTGGAACGGTGCATTCGGAATTCTCCTCCCCTTCCTCTTAAAAAAGCGGGCGCAGGGTTAATTGTTTAAAAGTTTATCAGCCTACCACCTCAATGCCCATGCTTCTCGCTGTCCCTTTGATCATGGATACAGCAGATGCCATTTCTGTGCAATTGAGATCTTTAAGCTTAAGTTTAGCAATCTCTTCTACCTGACTCAATGTAACTTTACCGACTTTATTTCTGTTCGGCTCTTTGGAACCGCTCTCAATTTTTGCCGCCTTTTTGAGAAGAACCGGTGCTGGCGGAGTCTTGAGTACAAAAGTAAATGTACGATCTGCGAAAACAGTTACGATTACCGGAATTATAAGACCCTTCTGTTCCTGCGTTTTAGCATTGAACTGCTTGCAGAACTCCATGATATTAACGCCATGAGGTCCGAGGGCAGAACCGACCGGAGGAGCTGGGTTAGCAGAACCGGCAGGAATCTGAAGCTTGATTTTAGCAATTTCTTTCTTAGCCACAATTACCTTCCTTCAACAAGATGACTATAACGGTGATACCTGTAGGAAATCGAGTTCCACAGGCGTTAATCGACCAAATACACTAACCATAACTTTTACTTTGCCTTTTTCGACAGAGACATCATCAACAGTTCCATCAAAATCTTTGAAAGGACCATCCTTGATTTTTACAGAGTCGCCGACAATATAAGGAACCTCATTTGCCTGTTTTCTCTTTTCAGGATCGGTTGCTCCTAAAATTCTTTCAACCTCATCGAGTTTAACAGGTAGTGGTGTACGGCCACCGACAAAGTTGGTAACACCGGGTACAGACTGCACCAAGTGAACACTTTCCCTTGTTAGCTCCATTTCAATAATGACATAGCTTGGGAAAAACTTCCGTGTATGTGTAACCTTCTTACCTTTCTTGATAGAAAGGACTTCCTGTGTAGGATTGAGGATCTGGCCAAACTGCTCCGAAAGACCTTCGACATTTACCTGATGTTCGATCTCTTCCTTAACCTTGCTCTCCTGACCCGACAGGGTGTGGAGAACATACCACTTCTTTGCCATCAATTATCCTTCCAGAAAAAACCCGACAACTCTGTTCAATACCCAGTCCACACCCATTATATAGGCTGCAAACAAAAGGCTGATGATAATTACGATAACCGTTGAGGCTACCAACATCTCCCGAGTAGGCCAGTTGACCTTTTTCATCTCGGCGATTACGTCGTTTATATACTGTATTAAGGTTTTCATATCAGAATGATGCAGGCCTGGAGGGAATCGAACCCCCAACCAATGGTTTTGGAGACCACTACTCTACCAATTGAGCTACAGACCTGTGAATCCCTTCTGCGCAAATGCGCTACTTCGTTTCTTTATGGGGAGTACGCTTTTTACAAAACTTACAGAATTTCTTCCGTTCAACACGCTCCGGATGGAGACGTTTGTTTTTATCTGTGGAATAATTCCTCTGCTTGCATTCTGTGCACTCTAACGTTATAATATCCCTCACGGGGTCTCCTTACTCAATAATCTCAGTAACTACACCAGCACCTACCGTGCGACCGCCTTCGCGGATAGCAAAGCGAAGCTCTTTCTCAAGCGCAATTTTATTGATAAGTTCAACCTCGATGGATGTATTATCACCAGGCATAATCATTTCTGTGCCTGCTGCAAGCTTAAGAGCACCGGTTACGTCTGTGGTGCGGAAATAGAACTGAGGACGATAGTTGTTAAAGAAAGGTGTATGACGTCCACCCTCTTCCTTTGTAAGGACGTAAATCTGTGCCTTGAATTTCTTGTGAGGAGTAACTGTACCTGGTTTTGAGAGTACCATACCTCTTTCAAGATTTTCTTTTTCAACACCGCGGAGAAGAAGACCAACATTGTCGCCAGCTTCACCGTAGTCAAGAAGTTTGCGGAACATTTCAACGCCTGTGCAAGTTGTCTTGCTTGTATCTTTGATACCGACAATTTCAAGTTCTTCGCCGACCTTAACCTTACCGCGCTCAATACGACCTGTACCTACTGTACCGCGGCCAGTAATAGAGAAAACGTCTTCAACAGGCATAAGGAATGGACGATCTACATCTCTCTTAGGCTGTGGGATGTAGGAATCAACAGCTTCCATGAGTTTTATTATACAATCACTCTTTACAGGATCGGAAGGATTATTAAGAGCACCGATAGCACTGCCGCGAACGATAGGTGTTGTGTCGCCAGGGAACTCGTACTTGCTAAGCAGCTCTCTGATTTCCATTTCGACAAGTTCAAGAAGTTCAGGATCGTCAACAACATCAATTTTATTAAGGAAAACAACGATGTATGGAACACCGACCTGACGTGCTAGAAGAATGTGTTCGCGAGTCTGAGGCATAGGACCGTCAGCAGCAGAAACAACAAGGATAGCACCATCCATCTGAGCAGCGCCGGTAATCATGTTCTTAACGTAGTCGGCGTGGCCCGGGCAATCAACGTGAGCATAGTGTCTGTTGGCTGTAGAATACTCAACGTGCGAAGTTGCAATTGTAAGAATCTTAGTTGGGTCGCGACGTCCCTGAGACTCAGATGCTTTAGCAACCTGATCGTATGGGATGTATGTTGCCAGCCCCCTAGCAGCCATAACGCTGGTAATTGAAGCTGTGAGCGTTGTTTTGCCGTGGTCAACATGGCCAATTGTGCCAATATTGACGTGAGGTTTTGTGCGATCAAATTTTTCCTTCGCCATGTGAAACTCCTTAAATTTTAATAATGCGTTTGTTTACTTTATTCTAAAAACCAGTTCTACAACACCGACGGGGACAGGATTCAAAAGCCCAAGACGGGACTCGAACCCGCGACCTCGTCCTTACCAAGGACGTGCTCTACCAACTGAGCCACCTGGGCATAAAAACAAGCGGGCGATGAGACTCGAACTCACAACAACCACCTTGGAAGGGTGGGGCTCTACCATTGAGCTACACCCGCGCTTGTTCTAAATTTTTTGGACAGGGGTGGTTTCGAACCACCGTAGGCATAGCCAGCGGATTTACAGTCCGCCCCCATTAACCACTCGGGCACCTGTCCTAACTTTCGTATTTTCAAAATGTCAAATAACAATTTAAGCCTGCGGACGGAATCGAACCGCCGACCAGCTGATTACAAATCAGCTGCTCTACCAGCTGAGCTACGCAGGCAATGTTTAAAAAACAGATAACCCCATTTTTACAACACAGACTGCTTAAGATACTATTTAATCGAATTTTATGTCAAATAAAAAAAACGAAATTTAATCCGTTATTTCTTTGACTTCGTTTTGGATACGTTCTTTTAGATGATCCGGAGGTGTTGAAACTATCCGTTTAACCGGTGCTACAACCTTTTGTGCCAAAATTGAGTTCTGCATTACTTCGGTTCGATCGAGCCTGATAAGCAAAGCGCAAAAGATTAGTATAAGACAAATTATTATACCACGTAAAAGTCCAAGAACAACACCACCGGCGATATCTGCAAAACCTGTTACAGTTATTTCACCGAAAAATTTAAGCAAACGGATAAGCAGAGTAAGCAGGAGAAAGGCAATGAGAAAAAGCAGCAGGAAAAGTACTCCATGAATTACATTACCGCCAGGAAGCAAATGAGCCCAGCTTTTGACAACATACCCGGACGCATAAAGAGAAACAGCCAAAACCAAAAAGGAAACCAGAGTACTCAGGACCCCTTTTTTGACCCCCCAAAGCACACTGGCAACAACAATAGCAAGTATTGAAACATCT
>JAEUSG010000834.1 GCA_016788315.1 Fibrobacterota bacterium
ATGGAGCTGGAGTATTCAGGAACGGAGCTTGAACAGCTGGATCCTCTTCGCACAATGGTAAGCCAGTTGCAATTCCAATAACCTCATTATTTATTGTGTGAGTTAAAATGATGCTGTTTGGAGAATTGGTGTAGTGAGTGAGATGTGCCTGTTCATCTTCCATTCTGCCGTCGTATAGATAAGGGTATTCGCGGAACAGAGTGATGCGAAAATTTGCGAGAGAATTTATAATGAGATTCATATTCTCAATATATACTGTCATTCATTGTAAAACAACACTGGTAGAATAACAGAACATTGAGTTCACGATAGAGAAAAAGTCCTGCAAAAAGATGATTATAAAGCTAGATTTCTATGAAATATGGCTTTATAAAAGCTATAATTCATTAAAATGTCGAAATAAGGTAATATTTTAAAGGTTAAATGTCTTTCTAGTCCGGCACTGCACCATGTCTTGATGCTACATAAGCACCTAGTTTATTTCCATTTTCAGCAGCCTCTAAAGGTGATTTTCCGGAAAGGATACCGTTAAGAAATGCTGCGCAGAATGCATCTCCCGCACCAACGGTATCAATAACTTTTACAGCAATTCCTGGTACCTTAAAGATTTTCCCATTGTGAAAAATCATAACTCCGTCAGCGCCTAGAGTTATGACTATAATTTCTGTTCCAAACGCTGAACTTATCTTTTCACCGAATGCTAATGGAGAAAGCTCAATATCAAAAAGTTCTCTCGAGATCATTTTGTATTCATCACGGTTCAGCTTGAGTAACTTTGTTCCATTAATTGAATCGATAATAATTTCTCTGCTCCAGAAATTTTGTCTGATGTTAATATCGCAGCATGAAAGAATATTTGTAAGTGAATTTCTAATTTCTGCCAGAGATTTACGTGATAACTTCGAACGCTGAGAAAGTGTTCCGTAAAGAAAGAGATCGAATTTAGAATCAACTATTGATTGCAGCTGAGCTTTTTCAAGACTAATGTTGTCCCAGGCGGCATTTTCAGTAATATCATAAGATGGCTGACCATCTTTAGACAGCAATACCTGAACGGTTCCTGTTGCAGCCCCTTTTATTGTATTCACATATTCAGTATGGATACCGTATCGGGAGATCTCTTCTAGTGCACGTCTGCCAAGTTTATCATCGCCAACTGCACTTACAAGCCATGTTTCAATACCAAGTCTGGAAGAGTGTGCTGCAACATTGAATGGTGCGCCACCAATGTGCGGTACACCATTTATTATATCCCAGAGCACCTCTCCGAAACAGAGTAATTTCATTTTATTTTAAAGGGATTCTTTCGAGTGCATCCTCAGCTTCATCTCGTAGGTAAGCATTGTCGGAAGTTTTTGCAAGCTGCTCAATAAACTGTCTTACAGAAACTGCTTCAAGGGACATCAAAGAAAAGATTTTTATAATTCTGATCTTCTGTGATGTTTCTGATGAATTGAAGATTGCTTGCAGCGCGGGTATAGCCTTTTTGCCTGTTTTCGCAAGTGCTTGCATTGCACTGTCAGGAACTGCATAATCGGTGCTGCTGAGATATTTTATCAATTCATCAATGGTTTCTTTGTCGCCCGATTTGATATTACCTAATATACCGATAAGTGACCAGCGCAAATTTGTAGAGCCGGAATAATTGAAACGTTCAGATCTGCGGAGCAGTTTAAGAACCTTTTTTTCAACAGGAGCCGCTTTTGCACCGTATCTGTTAAGCTGATCTGCAGCATCCATCTGCACAGATGAAGTGTCGGAAAACATCTGAGTAGCAAGCTCTTCGACTGTAGGAACCAAGCCTGGAACATCAAGTTTAAGCGATATGCACATATTGATGGCATCTATTCGCTGGCTGCGTACTTTAATAGCAGGTAATATCTTTTTTATGGCGGGCGAGTATTTTTCGGTAAATAGTTTTACGGTTCTGCCGGTATCACCTTTCATTTCGTTGAGCATTCGTAAAAAATAAAGCATGTCAGCAGCACTGTTTTCGCTGGGTTCAGTGGACAGGTAGCTTTCATTTATCCATTCAAGAATTTTTACCCGTTCTTTTTCAAAACCTTTCCGCAGGATAAGTTTTTCCAGCTTATCCCGATGAGAATTGAATTCTTTCTGTGAGATAGACTTTCTGTATTTGTCAAAGATATGAACTAAAAGGTCTGGAACTGTGTCTGAAAGATAAATCCCGCATCCAGCTATTTCAGAGGAGAACATTTTGTCGGGAGAGATGGGCACAGGCAGACCGACTTTTCCTGAGATTGAAAGTTTCATTAATTCATCAAGCCGTGAAGCGGCCGTAGAAAGATCATGAGTCTCTAAAAAGGGCTCATATATCAGATAGTTAATATAGGAGTGATGATATGTTGAACTTCTGCAGATGACTTTAAGTGAAGCATTCCACTCATCATCATTAATTGGACCGGTCTTGCAGAGGAAACTGATGATATCCAGCGCTCGTCTATCGGAATCGGGAAGTTCGATTTTATCAAGTGTGTTAATAAGGAATGATCTGTATTTTGGAATTTTGAAGCTGTTTTTCTTAAGAAGAGACATAACTTCGAGATGAACATAGCCGCATATGGTGTCGAAAGGAATAAGAACAGCAGCATTTATAAGAGCCTCTTTCTTCCCATTTGTTGTCAAATCTGTCATCAGTTTATGAATATTGTCTGTAACTATTTTACAGCTTTCTTCAACACTTATATATTTCGGATAGGATAAGTTATTGGTGTTCGCAGATATATTGTTATTGAATAATGGTTTTAGCTCCTCTGAAATTGCGAGATCATAATTAATAGTACCTTCAATTTCACCGCTGACTACATTAATGATGCGTCCATTTATCTTAACAGAATTATTCATTACTGTGTATGATCCAGTAACTATATAGTCAATAGGAACAAGATTACCAAGTTGCTGTGCCGCTTCTCCACTCATAATACCTGTAAGTGAGAGAGAATGTTCTTCTATTACAGTATTAAGTCTCTTTCTCTCAAATAAACGGATACCATCGTTCTTGCCTGCAAGCGATGAAGTGATTTCATCTGTGATATAAGAACCAAAACGATCTTCCTGTTGAGCAGAGCTGTTTGCTGAAGTAAAGACAGTTACAGCTACTCTTATCGGGGTTCTTTTTTTAAGAATGGATTCGAAAGCAGATATTGCACTGTCTTTAGGCTGATTAAGCTTTACTGTTGAACTGCACGAAAAAAAAGTAATTATTACAAATGCCGAGAAAAACCATTTCATTTTCTTAAATCCACAACAGTGCATTCTCCTGAATCAGATGTATTATCACATGGGGCAGATTCAACAAAATGAACTTTTATTGAAATGGAAAGCTCCTTTTTGACATGCCGGATAATATCATCTTTAAGGCGTTCGAGTTTACGCACTTCATCGAAGTAAGGAATCTTGTCGGAGATGGCAACATTAAGAGTTACTTCATCAATGTTGTTCACATTCTCAATAACAAGTTTCCAATCGGGCAGTGTGCCTCCCATTTCGGAAAGTATCTCTTTGAATCTTGCTGGATAGATTTTTACACCGCGAATGATTACAATATTATCAGTACGTTCAGAGATTCTGGCCATCCTTGCAAAGGTTCTTCCGCATGCACATGTTCCCGGTAAGAGCTTTGTGCGGTCACCTGTTCTGTATCTTAACAGTGAGACGCCTTCTTTCAGGATAGTTGTAAGGACAAGTTCGCCCTCTTCGCCGTGAGGAAGGACTTTACCGGTTGCAGGATCAATGACCTCTGCAATAAAGGCATCTTCATTAATGTGAAGCCCGCAATGCTGGTCGCATTCAGCTGCGATGCCGGGACCCATGACTTCTGAAAGTCCGTAAATGTCAAATGCCTTGATTCTAAGTTCGCTCTCAATGAGCTTTCTCATCTCTTCGCTCCATGGTTCTGCACCGAAAAGTCCGATGCGGAGGTGGAGCTGTTCAGCGTGGATCTTCTCATCCTTCATCGCCTGAATAAGCTTCATGGCATAGTCTGGAGTGGATGCAAGAATTGTCGCTTTGTAATCACGCATTACAGCAAGCTGTTTGCGGAGTTCACCGCTCTCTGAAGTCGGGAGAACAGAAAGGCCGGCCTTTTCTGCGCCATAGTGAAAGCCGAGTCCACCGGTAAACAGACTGTAATGGAATGCATTAAGCAGTGTATCCTCTTCATGTGCCCCAGAGTACTTGATATTGCGCGCCATCAGATCGGCCCAGTGATTGAGATCATTTTTGGTATAGCCGGTAACAATGGGTCTTCCTGTTGTACCGGATGAAGTATGAAGTCTCACAATGTCGCGTAAGGGGACTGCAAAGAGGCCGTATGGATATGCTGCATCGAGATCGCTCTTTGTTGTAAACGGCAGGTTTGCTAAATCTTTTACAGAGCGTATTTTCTCGATATCAATTTTAAGTTTTCTGAACCGATCGTGATAGAGTGCTACATTACGATCGAGTCTGAATAGTGAGGACTGAAGTCTTTCAAGCTGAAGCTGTTCAAGATCTGTCCGGTTTAATTTTTCAGGATTCATAATAAGTTACTCCATCAGTCGTTAATTGCTTTGTACTCTTTACCGAGATATGCACGCTGAACATCTCTGTTACGCAGTAAATCATTAGCGTTACCTTCAAGCGCAATATGTCCAGTTTCAAGAACATAGGCGCGGTCTGCAACACGAAGCGCCGCTTTAGCATTCTGTTCAACTAGAAGGATAGTGCATCCTTCTTCACGAAGCTTTACAATAATATTAAAAATTTCTTTGACCATAAGCGGCGCGAGACCCATTGACGGCTCATCAAGCATTAAAACTTTCGGGCGCGATAAAAGTGCACGGGCCATTGCAAGCATCTGCTGCTCTCCGCCGGAAAGGGTTCCTGCATACTGTGTAAGACGTGCCTTTAAAATGGGAAAGATCTCCATCATCCTATCGCGTACAGCCGCAACAGTTTCACGTTCACCGCGTGAGTATGGGACATACCCACCGAGAGTAAGATTCTCATCAACGGAAATAGGGGCGAATACCTGACGCCCCTCAGGAACCTGCGCACAGCCGTTGTGCACAATCTTCTCCGGTGAAAGACCTGTAAGACTTTTGCCTTCAAGTTCAATGGAGCCGCCTGTGACTTTCACAAGGCCTGAAATGGAATTCAGGAGAGTGGATTTCCCTGCACCATTAGCACCTACGAGCGCAACAATTTCACCTTTATTGACATGTATGGAAACGCCCCTGAGTACTTTAAGAGAGCCGTAGCCCGCTTCGAGGTTCTTTACAGAAATCATTCATCATCTCCGAGATAGATTCTTACAACCTCTTTATTGTCCTGCACTTCGCGAGGCGTACCGCTGGCAAGCTTGGCACCTTGTGCAAGCACTGTTACATGGTCGGAAATTCTCATTACAAGCCCCATATCATGTTCAACCAGCAGCACAGTAATTCCTGTTTCGTTAATCCCTTTTATGCGATCGGCAAGATCCTCTGTTTCACGGCTGTTTAGTCCAGCTGCCGGCTCATCAAGAAGAAGGAGAAGCGGATCTGAAATGAGGGCTCTCGCCATTTCTACGCTGCGCTGTTCGCCGTAGGCAAGTGTGCCGGCTTCCCGGTCAAGAAGGTGATGGATATCCAGTCTTTTTGCCGCTGCTTCAGCTTTTTCATAAGTTTCACGTTCCTCGCGCCGCACAGAGGGAGTTCTAAGAAGGCTTGCGATGAGTCCGGTTTTGCAAACTGTATGTAGTCCAAGACGTATGTTGTCAAGAACAGACATTTTAGGGGCAATTTTTAAGTTTTGAAATGTCCGTGCAATTTTCAACGCTGCAATTTTATGCGTCGGAAAGCCGGTTATATCTTTTCCGTTGAAGTTAATCCTGCCGGTATCGGCCGGTGTGGCTCCTGCAAGCAGATTGAAGAGGGTTGATTTCCCGGCACCGTTTGGACCTATAACAGCATGAATTGTCCCTGTGTTTACAGAAAAGGAGACATCGCGGACAGCTTTTATTCCGCCGAATGATTTTGACAGATTGGCTACTTCCATTATTGTGTTCATCAGCCTTTTCCTTTTCTGCTGCTGATGAGCTGTTTCACCTTGGCCGGTATTCCGTCCGGTGCAAAGAGCATGATAACAAGAAGAATCACTCCGAATACTGCGTCATCGTATGTACCGAACACTCCTCGGAGTGAAAGAAAATTCAGAACGAGGGCAAGAATTGATGTAGCGAAAAGACCGCTCATTCCGCCCGCTGCAACGAGTGCAACATATCTGACCGACTTCATAACAGAGGCTTCAGATGGACCGATGCCGGCATTGAAATGAGTCAGCATCACTCCAGCGATGGCGGCAAAAACTGCGCTTAGTATAAATACACTCTGCTTTGATTTTGCAGCATCAACTCCGCATGCAGAGGCGCCATCTTCATTGTCGTGAATGGATTTTAAAGCGCGGCCGGAGCGAGATTCAAGAAGATTTAGAAGGATTAAAAGTCCAAGACATAGAAGAATCCAGGCGAAATAAAAATTTGGTACACGTAATGATGTCGAACCTGAAACAGATAGTCCAAAGGGTAGCGGAAAGGGAGGAACATCAGAAAGGCCGTCGGCTGCACCCAAAGCGGCTGTACCGAGAAGCACTCTGTAAATAATTGTTCCGAAGCCGAGAGTAGCCATTGCAAGGTAGTGTCCCTTTAAACGTAATACCGGAATTCCAATTACTGCTGCCGTTAATGCAGTTACTGCAACTGCAACAGGCATTGCAGCAATAGGAGAAATTCTTAAGAGTTCTTTTCCATAAATATCAACACTTGGAACAGCAAGGTGAAGAGCTGTTATTATCCGGTATGGAAATGTAGCAGCATATGGAGTAAGGTCAAGAGTAGTAAGATATGCTGAGATATACCCGCCCATCGCGAAAAATGCTGCATGACCAAGAGAGATTTGTCCTGCATAACCCATTAGCATGGCCAAGCCAAGAACTATGAGGCCGTAATAAGCAGACATTGTGAGCTGTGTAAGGTAATAGTTGACACCAAGAGATGAGACAGCTATTTGAATAACCACGCCGGAAATAAGAAGGGTAAGGAAGAGGGAAAGACGGCTATTCATTGGAATTAATCCAGAAAGAAATGCAGGTCACCCACCCCGCGCCTTCGGCGCTGCCCCTCCCTATAAATAGGGAGGGGCTTTTTGCAAGGAACGCGCCCCCTTCCCTATTTATAGGGAAGGGGGAAAGGGGGATGGGTGACCTGTCTTTAATATTATTCATTTCTAAAACGCCTTAAGCCTTCCAGCTTCGCGGCTGCCGAAAAGGCCGCTTGGGCGAATGAAGAGAACAATTAAAAGAAGGGCGATACTTACAGCATCTTTATATGCTGCCGGTAAAAAGATCACGCTGAAAGTTTCGAGTAGTCCAATAATTATTCCGGCTGCAACAGCAGCACCGCTGTTGCCAAGTCCGCCGAAAACGGCAGCAGCAAAGCCCTTAATGGCAAGAGGAGTTCCGCAGTCATACTGAGTAGATGTTATTGGCGACATAAGGCAGCCGGCAAATGCAGCGGTTGCAGCGGCAAGTACGAAAGCAAGTGTTGTCAGTTTACCGGCTGGAATTCCGCAAAGTAGAGCGGCCTTTCTGTTTGCTGAGCATGCTCTCATAGCTTTGCCGGTAAGTGTGTATTTAAAGAAGAGCGAGAGAGCGACCATCATAAGGGTACTGCCGCCAAGAACCCAAAGGGTCTGATAGGAGACTCTGGCACCGAACAAGTTCAGAGTGGAAATTGCGTTGCCGGTGAAATAGGGAAGAGAACGTACCTTTTCATCCCAGATATGAAGAGCGGCTTCGCGCATAAGTATGGAAAGGGAGATTGTTATTATTGTCAGTTTGAGAACGGTCGGATTTTTCATCCGCCTGATAAAGAGAAAGTCGAGTAACATTCCTGACATTGCTGCAATGACCACTCCCGCAGCGATTGCAAGGGGGAGAGGTAGAAAGGGGGCAAATGCAATGGCCGTCATGGCTCCGAGCATCAAGAACTCACCCTGTGCAAAGTTTATTATGCCGGTTGCGTTGTATACGATGTTATACCCTATGGCTGTAACAGCATAAATACTGCCCACAGTTATTCCGGCTAGGATGAATTGAAGAATCAGTTCTATGTTCATATATTAATTGCGCTTTTGCCAATAGCCAGGTTTTCGGCTTAAATGTGCAATTGCAAGGATCTGAATGACATCATTATTAATCCTATATATTATCGCAAAAGGGAAACGGCCCGTCAAACATCGTCTGTAATTGTTATTTACTAGTGGCCAAAGTTGAGGAAATGATATAATTCGGTCAATAGCTTCTTCAATCTCAGAAAGAAACTCAGTTCCTAATCCTATGGCATTCGTATTATACCATTCTATCGCAGCACTTAATTCCTCTGCAGCTGCTGGATGGAAGACAAAACTCATTTTTGTATACGACTTCTCATTTCAGATATGACTTTATTGCCATCGAGTAGTTTAACTTGACCTTTATCTATCTGTGAAATGCGATTATCTATTTCGGAATTCCAATCAACCTCATTTTGAGTTGTATGGCCATGCAGAGTGGCTAATAATTTGTTTGTAACCGCAATACGCTCTTCAAGGGCAAGGTCATTAAAATCCTCAACAATTTTTTCAGCGAGTAAAGTCATATAAAAACCTCCAACACCTGTCATGTCTATTCGGATACCGGTCAATCCCGTACCTAAAATAGGTGGAAATATAACATAAGACAATCGTTTTTTTATAAAACCATAAAAAACTACCCCCCTTTTCTGCTTTGAAAAAAGGGGGGTATAAAGTGCTAAAAAAATTAAGAATTACTTACCGTAAACTGCGAACTGACCACCTTTTACTGTAAGCATTTCAAATGCATCAAGAGCAAGACCGTTATGGTCTTCAGCTGTCATATTGAAAACACCAGCTGTACCAACAACATCTTTTAGATTTTCAAGAGCTGAACGTACTGCTTCTTTGTCGTTTGAAGCGGCTTTCTTCATTGCTTCTGAAAGAAGAAGAATTGCATCATAAGCATGACCGCCGAATGTGCTGGCATCTTCCTGATATTTTGTTTCATATGCTGTTTTGTACTGCATAAGGACAGACTTCTGTCTGTTGTCATCAGGAAGCTGAGCCGCAACAAGAAGACGACCGGCTGGGAATACTATTCCTTCAGCTGCTTCGCCAGCCTCTTTTACATAACGGATATTACCGAAACCATGGCTCTGAAACAGAGGAACAGCAAGACC
Source organism: Fibrobacterota bacterium (assembly GCA_016788315.1). Classification (GTDB taxonomy): domain Bacteria; phylum Fibrobacterota; class OXYB2-FULL-49-7; order OXYB2-FULL-49-7; family JAEUSG01; genus JAEUSG01. The sequence goes on from JAEUSG010000834.1 coordinate 9,275, forward strand.
GATCTGCTTAATGTTCTTTGCCACAATTGCCTGAGCAGGTTCGATTGACCAGTTGACAACAGCCTGAACATTAGCGGCCTTAAGCTTTGTAAGTTCGCCTGAAAGGTCTGTTGCAGCTTTGTCGTAAACTTCATTGGCTACAATCTCAACACCGAATTCTGGAGCAAGCTTTTCGAGCTGCTCTTTGCCTGCTTTGCCGAAACCTGTGTTGCTGGAAAGAACACCGATCTTTGTGATGTTCATCTGCTTCATGAGTTCATAAAGGCGTGTTGCGGCCTGAGAATCCTTCTGAGGTGTTTTGAATACATATTTGCCAACTGGATTTACAATAACCTCACCAGCTGCGCATGATATGAGAATGGTCTGAGCTTGTTCGCAGATGTTTTTAATCTGCATAGTTTCACCGGTTGTTGAAGGACCGATGATTGCGAACACTTTCTCTTCTTCGATAAGCTGTTTTGCAAAGGAAACTGCCTGTTCAGGAGCGCCTTTTGAATCTTTTACGATGAGCTTCAGTTTTGCGCCGTTGATTCCGCCTGCAGCATTAATCTGTTCAACAAGCATTTCTGCTGTTTTTGCCTCAGGTGCTCCGAGAAAGGAGGCAGGGCCGGTAATTGCGAAAATTGCGCCGATTTTAATTTCAGCGGCCTCTTTTTTTTTGCCGCAGCCTGTAAGTGAAAGGGCAAGGAGGGCTGCTGATGCTACTGTTAGAATTTTTTTCAGTGACATTTTGATTCCTTAAATGTGAATTAATTCTTTTGAACTTTTTGATCCAAAAACAGGAGGCATACTTATGCCTCCTGTTTGGATATCATTAAATTTGAACCTTAGAACTTACCTGTGAAAATAAGTTCTGGTCTGATTTCCTGTTCACTTGTGTTTGCATTTGTTTTCTCATACTGCTTCAGGAAAAATCTGACTCTAGGCATGATCTGGAAATTTTTGTTTACATCCCAGCCATATTTCGCATCAGCATAAACGTACCCGCTCTTTGAATCAACAACTTTTTTGTTTTCGTCTGAGCTGTATTTGAAATCAACAATGGCGGCACCAGGTCCGACTTTGTAAGAGGCACCAGCGCCAACTACCATGCCGGCATTTTCATATACTTTGCCAGTTGTAGTGTCACTGTTAGCATTGCTTAGGGAAGCCATACCAAAACAGAAAGTAGTGTTTAGCATGTCATTTACTTTGTATGAACCGGCAAGGCCATATCCAATTTCATTATCACCAGCTTTAAGAGCTGTGCTGTAATTTCTGTTAAGAATTGCAACCACCTGAGGGGTAACTTTGAGAGCAGCAACGCTGACTGGAATATCAAGTACGAACATTGATGCGCTAGGATTTCCTATTGGATCAGCTGCGAAAGCTTGTGTCCGGGGAGAAACAACGGTTGAAAAAAGTTCGGCACCTACTTTCACACCGCCATTTAAAATGGGAGCACCCACTTTTAAACCCGCACAACTGGCATTTGTACCAACTACCCATGTTATGAGTGCAGCACTTTTGTAGTTATTGGTATTCGGTACAGATGTTCTTTCTATGAGATCAAGAGGACCATTGCTTGCAATCGGCTGAATACCGGCAACAATAAAGAGCTTGCTGGTTTCCCATTTTGCGAAAGCTAAATGGAAATAAGGGTATAGAGAATTCTTTGCAACCGTACCAGATACCTTATTTAGTGTATCGTATATTGTTGCTGTTGGTGCGTGTCCTACAGCGCTCCAATTATTAGCTGCCCATGATACGCCCTCTGTTGACACAAAATCATTTCCAGCCTGAAACTGCATAGATACATTATCATTGATTTTTACTTTGAGTCCTGCCATATAACCGACTTGATTTGCATAACCCATTTTTGATTGCGCACTACCAGTATCAGGAGTCAAAGAGTATGTCTGCATTCTCAAACGATACTGTGCCATACCATAAGCAGTTAATTTTGGACCTGCTGGTACATCCTGAGCAACTACCACGGCTGCCAGAGCTAGGGCTCCAACCATTGCTAACACTTTTCTCACAAATCCTCCTTTAATAGAAATGTTTAAGGGACTTTTTTCACATATTTAGATGTATTACTTCAATTTACTATTTAACTTAATTTAAATGCAAGAATTAAATAGAAGTCTACTCATCTGGAAAGAGAAATGCCTTAATATATCCATGGGGAAAAATATGACAACACAAAAAGAACTTAACTTCTTGAATTTTGCCATCCATATTCTCTTAACTCTGGTGATTGTCTTTTCTGGAACCTTATAAAGACACTTGACGCAAGCCATCAAACTCTTAAGTCTTCAGCTCTTGACGGTATGGCAGAATATGTCCAAAATGCAGAATAAGAGGCATTGGCTGGCCTTAATGGGTACAAATTCAGCAAAAATGGCCTCTGACTTGCAAAATATTGTTGGCCAGTTTAAGATTCAATATAACGGTTTTACACATAGGTGTTTATTATTGTCAGCTGCATGTGACAGTCTTTTTTCTGTTTGCCTACGATAAATATTTCACGTATTTTGGGAAAAAGAGATAAACAATAAAAGGAGGTTCAAGTGATTAGTTCAATGAGAAAGATTCTGACAGTGGCCATTTCCGGGTTTGCAGCACTTTCCATATCAGCGGGAGAGGTTAGTGAGGCTGCAAAGAAACTTGCTGCAGAAAGTGAAGCCAAGTGTGAGGCTACTGCATCGACCAAACCAACCCCGGTAATGATTAAGGAAAAAGTGGCAAAGGCGGTAACTCTTATTGAAAAAGAGGGAAGTAAAGCCTTTGCAAAATTCAAAGGTAAAGATAGCGAATTTCTGTTTGCAGGTACATATATATGGATTAATGATATGAACGGTGTGATGTTAATGCACCCGATAAAGCCTGGTATGGAGAATTCAGAACTTCTTGGTCTCAAAGATTCAAATGGCAAACGATTCTTTGTTGAAATGATTGATGTTTGCAAGAAACAGGGAGCTGGTTGGGTTGATTATATGTGGCCGAAACCAGGTGAAAAAGAGCGCTCTTTGAAGGTCTCATATGTTAAAAAGGCAATGTGCGACGGTAAGCCTGTTATATTGGGTTGCGGTGTATATGATATCTCACTTGAAGAGATTAAAAAGGCAGAGGGACAATAAGAAATGGTTGACGGATTTAACCGAATACTTGAAAATAGAGCAGGTTTTTTTCTAAAGCTTGCCTCAAGGTATACGATTCGGCAAAAGCTTGTTTTTTTTAGTATTTCGGTTATTTCCCTGATTATTGTTTTACTGCTTACTCAGATTATTTCACAGTCTGTTGTCAGATCTGCATCAGATAAAAAAGAGGCGGCTCTGGAGGTTGCTTCTCTCGCTGCGCAGCGGCAAAGTATGGCCGAACTTTTCAGAAAGTCATACGATTCAACAGTAGTTGCAGGATTTGATGCTATCAAAGAAGATGGTGAAAATGCAGCGGATAGAATGGTTGATGCAGGCGCTGCATCGAAGGAGATACTTGAGCAATTGCAGTCTGACAACAGAAAATGTGACTCTTTGTTTGAAGAAATGAAAACTGCCGGTTTTTCAAAAGCAAAAGATCTTAACGAAATGCTGGAACATTTGAAAGGGGCAGACAAAGCCGTAACGGACTTATTAAGTGCCATAGAGACAAGAGAAGCGGATCTCCAAATGGAGGGGGCCACTTTCAGTAGTACTGAAATTGAATTTCAGAATGTAACCAGGGATGAAAGAATTTACTTTCTGAATCTGAAAGGACAATTAGAAGAGTTTTTGAAAACTGGAGACCACAAATACGTAGAAGAATTTAATTCATTGGTTGAAGAAAATCAAAAAGTACTTTTACCTTCGTTTACAAGTTTCTCCAACTTGCTTAATATTGAAGATTATAAAAAAATCAGTGCAGAATTTATTGATCAATGTACTAAGTTGGTCGCTTCAGCAGAAAAAATATTTGTGTCAGGAAAGATCGAGATAGATGCTTACAACCAGTTTGCGAAACTTAGCCTTGGATTAGTACAAAAAAGTTCTGAAATCAGTTCTGGTGCTTCTGGCAAGGCTTCGATAGCAAGGGGAGCAGCCCTTACTGTTTCCCTTTTGATCTCTGCCGCAGCGATATTGCTGTTTATTATTCTTTCATATTCTATCATAGTATCGATTACTAAACCCATGGTTCCTTTACAGAAAGGTGTTTCTGGAATTGGACAAGGGGATCTGACGGTTTCATTTATTGCAGAGGGATCAGACGAGATCGCACAGATTTCAAATAATCTTGAGGCGACGACAGAAAAACTTCGTATGATGATGAAGCAGGTTATATCAAGTACAGATACACTTGCAGATTCAGGCGCTACACTTAAAGGAGTTTCAAGTAAGTTTGTTGCAAACGCCCGTGATATGAATGACAGAGTGAGATCTGTTACTGATTCAACAGCTCAGGCTTCAAGGGGCATTCAGGATATCTCAAGATCAGCACAGGAAATGTCGCAGGGTGTGCAGAATGTTGCTCTTGCTATAGAACAGATGACAATGTCCATTAATGATGTTGCTAACAATTGTCAGAAGGAGGCTCAGATTGCCTCTGTTGCAAATGAGCAGGCTAAATCCACTAAACAAGTGATGCAGGAGCTGGGACAGGCAGCGCAGACAATTGGCCGTGTTGTTAACTTAATTAGTTCTATCGCTGATAAGACAAATCTACTTGCTCTGAATGCAACAATAGAAGCAGCATCTGCCGGAGATGCAGGACGTGGTTTTGCCGTAGTTGCAAGTGAGGTTAAAGATCTGGCGCGTCAAACTGCCAAGGCAACTCAGGATATTAGAGAACAGGTCGGTGCGATGCAGAAAAATATGGAAAAAGCACTGACATCGATTAGTCAGATAAGTGAAGTTGTTGATGAAGTAAATACTATCTCTCAATCTATTGTAGGTGCTGTCGAAGAGCAAAGCGCTACAGTTAAAGAGGTTTCAAATATAATGTCGGTTGCAAATCAGAGTGCACAGGTTATTGCAGATAGCGTGGCTGAATCTGCACAGGGTCTAACACTCGTATCAGATAACATCAGTAATATTGAATCTGTATCAAACGAAACCGCTAAAGGCCTTAATGAAGTTAGTGCAAGTGCCGACTCTTTGAATAAGCTTTCTAATGACCTGAAGAAGCTGATGTCGCAGTTCAAAGTGTAATTCAATCTTCACTATCTAATTTGACTTTGAAGCGAATATTATCTAATTTCATAGCGCAATGATAAGATATGCCGGATCAATATTAATAGTCTTCAGTATTATGCTGTCAGCAACAGTCTGTTATGATTGTGCGCTGCACGATTCGTATAGTGAATCAATAGAACACACAAGCGAAGAGGCTCCAGCTTCATGTGAGTGTAACTGTCATGAGGATGAGACAGAATCCCAGGAGCCCGCAAACGAATTTGCTCCAAGAACTTTGTTTTTGTTTCAGATATTTCAAACTGTCACAGCAGTTAATCTTTCAGAACCTGAAAAAAATATTCTGACCTACAGGCCGGATATTCCGTTATCATCAGATCTTAATCCCGATCTTCCCAACGTTCTTCGCATTTGAAACCCCGTTTCCAATAACAATTCTTAATTAGAAGTTCAAGCTGCATTTACATTCGTGCGGGGTTTACCAATGTTTTTAAAATATGCGTTACTGATTTCAATATTAACTTTGCGTTTATATGCACAGGAAACAGTTACAATTCAACAGGCAATAGAAAATGCTCTTAAGTATAATGGTAATATAAAAGCAGTAGAAAAAGAAAAAGATGCTGTAAAATCAGAAATTTCACAGGCTGGAAGATTCCAGAATCCGGAAGTTGAAGTTGAAACTGAAAACCTTGGATCTGCCTCTACATCCGTATCCGTGATCATGCCTGTTGAGCTGGGTGGTAAAAGAAAAGCACGTATAATGAAGGCCCGTGCAGATTCCATGCTCTTATCAGCTGAATATGAAAGTTACAGGGCGTCAGTTGTTGCATCTGTGCATCGTCAGTTTTATAAAGCGCTTGGACATC
>JAEUSG010000846.1 GCA_016788315.1 Fibrobacterota bacterium
AATACTTCAATAAACAGAAATATTGCCTTGTCATTAGACGGAGAGTACAATTCTGATAGAATAAGCCAGCTTTCAGAGACAAACAGAACTATGCTAAACAATAAAACTGGAGCAGGCATCTCATTAAGATTTCTTGGAAAAGTGCTGGGAGAGTTATCTCTATCCGGTGGGTTTGTGTTGACAGAACGTAAGCCGACAGTGGACTCAATCAGTTTTCTTGATAGTAGCGCGCTTTTTAAACCGGATGTAGATACGTTGAACAGCGAGTATTATTACACAAAAAGAGTATCGAGAGAAGGGGGCTTATCCTATAAAAAAGGGAGTGAGACATTGGATGCCTCAATACAAGTGCGAACAAACTGGGATTCAGATTATTTATCACCTACGGGAATTGTGTTTCCAAGTAAAGAAAGTTTCGGCGTGAATCCGGAAATATCAGTTGATTACAGATTAAACACTCTATTTAACTGTTCGGCTAAAATGGGGGGTGAAACACAAAACGGGTACAGAAGATATCAAAAGCTTTATAGCTCCTTCGATTTTTCTGTTGCGGCGAAGTATGTTAGACTTTCCACATCGCTCTTTTGGGAAAAGGAAAAAAGAGAGCTTGGTGAAATAAATAACCTGGAGTGGAAAATTGATCTCCTTTTGACTATTTAGTTATGTTAATGCATTGTTGCAATGCCGCACTAACTATTCTCAAAGGGTTTTAATATGGACACTTCCTCTTTAACTTCACCAGCAGTATTTAATAAGCGAAATATTGTACGCCTCATTAGAATGATTCCCGGTATTTCCAGAGCTGATATTGTTAAAAGGCTGGGGCTTTCAACATCTCTTGTAAATCTTTATACCCGTGAGCTGATTGAGGATGGCTGGATTCATAGTACAGGTAAATTTGGTGATAAAGCCGGCCGTAAAACCAACACGCTTGAAATAAAAAGTGAAATAGCCACTTTCCTTTGTGTGCATGCTGATGTGTCCGGCTTTGTTTTCAGGCATGTTGATTTCTCGGGAAAAACTATAGGTGGGCATGAGGTTAAAACTGCATCGCCTTTAAATACTCAAGGCGAATTTCTTAATGATTTGTTGAATTCTGTCAAAGGTGCTGTAGAAAAGTATCAAAGCTTGAAGAAACTTGACGGACTTGTTATAAGTGCTGATGGACAAATTGAATTATCACATGGCATAGCGTTTAAAATAAATGGAATTAAAGATTGGGACACAATATCAATAAAAAATATAGTCTCAAGTGACATGGATACAGATGCCTATGTTATCAGCAGCGTCTCTTCGGTATTGTATCAACTGATGAATGACGACGAAAATGAAAATTTTATTATGATGAAAATTGCAGGCGATCTGGCCTTTGGGTATGTAGAGGACAATATCATGGTTAAGGGCGGTATTGGAACGGCTGGGGAGCTTTCACATCTCAGGCTTGATAAAGATGGCGCAATTTGTAAATGTGGTGGAAAAGGGTGTCTGGAAAGCATTGAGGATGAAGCGTTAAGATGGAAAGCACTTAAAAAGCTGCTGCCTAGACTAGTAGATAAGTATAAAGTAAGAACTGTTTTTCTCTGGAACTCGAACAATTCAATAAATGAACTAGATCCGGGTATAAAAGTGTTTCAACCTGATATTGGATCTGTGTTAACCGGCAATGGCCATGCTGCTGCTATTAAGTATATCTACGATCATATTGTTTGATTGACTTACCCCCAAAAAAACTTCCCCCCTTTTTGCTTTGAAAAGAGGGGAAAGGAGGGGGGCAAGTTTACTTTGTTTTAGTAATCGTATGTCATTGTAACTGTTCCTGCATATGGGCCTTTTCCAGAAATCAGGTATACGCCATTCCAATGGTCAGGACGAATTGTAAGGTCGAGTGTGACTTTGCCCATCACAAAACCTATGCCTGTTGTCCAAACAAATGGATCGGATGTTGGGAAATCCGATTCTTCCATGATTGAACCATTGGAGCCTGTTTCAGTGCTATTCGACCAGTAGTAATTTTTAAAACCACCAGCTCTAACAATTAACTCATCAAATTTCCAGAGTTTTTTTATACGATGCTCTACACCAACACTAGTTTTAGGAAACAGAATGCTTGCTACGTAAGTTTCAGGTGTCGTGCTTGTCACGCTGTCTGGCGGAGTTGATGTTGTGCTGTTTTTTCCGACGACAACTGAGGCATAAACTATAGTGTTCTCGCCAACCTGCATTTCATCAAGAATGCCGGCGGCCATTCCCATTGTAGATACATCGCCTGACTTAAGCTTCGTCGAAACCGTTGTTGAGCCCGTTATTCTAGTGAATTCACCACTGAATGAAGCAATGGTATAAAAGAAGTCCAGACCAAGAGTGAGTTTATGTGCATTAGCAATTTTCAATGATGCTTTTCCTGAAACAGGTATGTATATGCCTGATTCCGCTTTAATGATATTTGTTTCGTTATCCAGTTTTGAACCGTCATAGTCTGTTCCTGATTCATTGTTGTTTGCTTCAAAACCAAGATTTGTGAAACCCGCAACGCCTTTTAGTTCAATATTACTTAGCTTCATCTCAAGACCAGCATTTAAGCCGATAGCCCCATAGTTGACAAAGCGCTCGGTGATTTCTGTTCTTTTTTGGCCGGTATTATCAAGTTGTACGTCTGTATTTGAGTAATCCATGTTTGATGCTTCACGGAAAACATCCAACCCCAAGTGCATGTCCGATGCCAACTTCAACCCAAGTAAAAAGTGGCTTGCATTTGTAGGTTCTTCGACGTTTGTAAAATTATATCCACCAAGAGCAGTGTTCATTACCGAGATAACTCCAGGTATTGTGCCGTTTCCAAGTAACGTTGCAAATCCCGTTTTATCGTTGATTACTGTACTGTTACTCACAAATACGAATCCAGCGGATATGCTATTCGTTATAGATTTTGCGACAAATGCTGAGCCGTTCATGAAATTTACAGGAGGCTCCGTTGGATCGTAAACGACGGTACCCTGAGCAGCATTCATGGCGCTAGATACTTCAGAAGGAAAATTATAGATATCTGATACATCGTCAATCATACTCTTACCATTCACTGAATGGCCACCTTTTGATTCTACACTGGCTGCAGCTTCATAGTGCGACTGAGCTGCTACAATTGTAGCTGTAACAATGATAAATGCTACTAATCTTTTCATCAAATCCTCCATTTAAAAAGTTTAACTAAACCATTAACAAGATAACTCTTTCACTGGTCGTTGCAAAATATTTATCATATAATTGATAGGAAATCGATTAATTCAACAAAAAGAGGAGGTATCGTGAGGTTAAGAGCATTGATCAGCACAGGACTCGTGCTGGGAATAGCTACAATCGCCACTGCGGCGTTTTCTGGCTCATTCCTTTCGACAGGAACATCAGGTCTTTATAAGAATGAAGCAGACCTGGCGGTTGGGGAGGGTACTTTCAACGGATTCGGTTATTATACAACAATGAGTGACAGAATCGGCTTGTACACCAATCTCATGAATGCACAGGGTGGAACAGAGCAGTTCTTTGGAAACAGCTCATACGGGCAGTATTTTCTGGGAACTTCTGGCCGACTTTTGGCTTTTATCGAAAAGTTGAACACCTCTTTCATCGTTGAATTGAACAATAATACAATCGCAAGACCTATTACTGGAAAGATAGCTGCAACTGCTGCAAACGGATATCTTTCTTACCAGACGAATACCTATGATGACGTATCTGGTCAGATAGAAAGAGAAAG
>JAEUSG010000847.1 GCA_016788315.1 Fibrobacterota bacterium
TAAGAAATGGAAATACTTTTGACCCACCAAAAAAATCTAGACTCGCTTTTTTTTACAGAATTAGTCTTGGACTGTATTTCCAAATCAGAAATTCATTGCGTCGAAAATTTAGAAAACAGAATTAGTTGTTCTAAAACCGTCTCTGCCCTTCAGGTCTATTTTTCATTCCACTTAGTTGCTTAAAAACACGTCTTATATGTCGTAAATGTGGGGTATAGCTTCCATCTTGGTATGACTCGATTATATCTTTTGGAGGGAAAATCGTGCGCAACATTTTTCTAATTGGGTTTCTGATCGAAAAGAACAACGCCCAATATGTATCCCTTGGACACTTAGCATGTTTTGCAGCTTTTCTAATTCGTTTTAGAGCAAAACTACTTAGTTTTGGCAAATATAGCTCAGATAATGGAGCATTGCCATACCTGATAATCATACGCTCATTACAAAAATGTAGTAGAAACGCACTGTCTGTTGAATCAACAAGTGATTTCCATTTTTGACTATTAATCCCTTTAGAAATTATAGCAAACATATCCAAAAATGGGATAGTTCGATTCATGTCATCAAAAACCTGCAAGCACGATAACAATAAATAATCTTCATTTGACAATGATATTAACTGCTCTTTCCCTTGAATTTCACCAAAGCGACCAAGATCAAAAAAGAGTTCATATTTGTACGAAATAAGTCTTGTATGTAATTCGTAGTGTAAAGAATTTTTATTATAAACAGAATGATAGTGTCCCGTCCATGATGGTTTAAAACTGTTTTGTAAAAGAATGTTATGCAGTTTTTCAGCGTCCTCGTTTGCTATAGCAACATCGATATCCGCCTGCACTCTTAGGTCAGGATATGGGTGAAGCTTAGCAAGTTCCTGTCCTTTATATGGAATTACAGTAATATTGTTCAACGCTGCCAGCGAAATCAATTCCTGGAGTGAATGCTCTATAAGTGTGCTTCTGGCAATTTGAGCAAATTTATGTTTCTGTACTTCTTTTGGAATTTCAAAGCCATTTTCTGATAAGATATGTACAATAATAGGAAATAATGGATTCCTTATGTTTGAGTCATTAGTAATGAACTGAATTGCCAAATACTGATCAAAATCTTTAGTTGGTTTGCTAATCGCAATTGAAAGTGCAAACGTAGCATATGTTATCATGTTATCGTTTGACTCTGATTAGTTCTAATCTCTTCTTTTACTGCAAAAACTTCATTCCAATCAAATCCCATGTGAGTAAAGATAAACGACATATCATTCTGTAGCAAAGGTTCCGTAGCAACTTCCGGAAATTGTCGGATAATCTGCTTATAAAATTCACTCCCTGGAACAGGGGAGAGCTGATTCAGGTGAACTCCAAGGCCGCATTCAGTAATGAATCTGGCATCTTCAAGAATCACATTTAAGTCCTTTGAGAGACCGATTAAAAGATATGCACCAACCTCAGTAGGTTTGAAGCCCGCCTTAACCAAATTTGCTGCGGCAACAGTAAAAGCTTTTGATGAAATCTTTTCATCTTTTCTCTCATATCCCAACCTAATCGTTTTAGTTCCTGCGGCAAATAGGAGAGTAGCAACTTCCTCGGTTATCATTCTTGCGTGAACACCATTCGGGAAATTTAACTGTAGATCCATTCCCCTATCAATTATGTACAATAATAGCGGTTTTAGAACTTTGTCGAAATTTACCAATGAAGCATCATCGTAAAAGACAATTTGTTTGCCGCCGGTTTTTATAAAGTATTCTAATTGAATAATCAGATCCGACAGTTCTGTAAATTGCAACCCCGGTCCATTTAAAAGCGCTGCAGAACAGTATGTGCAATTATCGGGACACCCTTTAATCATTCTAATTGGCATTACACATCTTAACTCATTTGATGTTAATAGTTTATGCTGATTAGTTAAAGTTTCATTGTTGTCATAAAGTTCATAGATGTTATTGCCAACAGAAGCAAAATTACCTGCATGTTGAGGAAGGAGATTCGCATAGATTCCGCCAAGCTGGATATGTACATCTGGATAGATTTCTTTAACTACATCAACAGCTAATTTGACACCAGGATACCAATATGTCATAAGCGTAGTAATTTGAACCAAATCAGGTTTTCCAAAAGCCAAAACTGCATCTTGAAATTCTTTAACTGAAATGCCGTATCTCTTGTATTTTCTTGGTATTATCTTATATGCATCAGGCTTATCAATTTCAATACTTTGGAAACTTGCCGAACCATTCTTTTTTCTCTTTTCTATACCGCTTAGACAGTCGATAAGTTTAAATTCATGCACATTTCCAAATCTGGACATAAGCTGATATAATGGATAAGGACGCATCCATTCGTCATATGCCTTGAAATCTGTTATCCATGGATTGATTAGAATAATTTTCATTGTGGAGAAACTGATGGAACTTTTGGAACCGGAAGGTTGTCAGAACGTTCCCAAAGTAGTGAGTATCTGACCGTAAGAGCTGCAAATAGATTAGCCATTGAAACGGCAATTGGACCTATTAAATTACCTGAAATGCCAATATTTAGCGAGAAAAAGGAAACAGTAACCATTGAACCGAGATAAACAGCCTGGCCTGCAAGAATTGTCGTTGGACGCCTGAAGTGGGCTGCAAGCCCTTCAGAATGGAGTCGAAAAGCGACAGTAAAGGGAACAAATACAAGTGCAAATGCAGTTTGTCTTATGAATTTTAGGTTCTCCGGACTAAGATTCTGAAGCTTGATGTAGTAAAAATCGGCAAGACCGGGAATTATGAAAATCAGCGGTAATAGTCCACCGATTGCACCGCAAAGCAGACCAAAATGGAGCGTTCTGTTATCTTTCGAAAACAGCGGTGGAAAGGTGAGTACAACTGCCTGAATCCTGTTGACTGCAAATGACATTGGATTAACAAGACCGATTGCCAGATAATATACCGAAAGCATAATTTCCGGATGTGCGGCACGTGCGATAAATGCACCCATACTCATTGAAGAAAGTGCCAAAAAGAGTCCGCCAAGACTTAGCGGAAGGTTGAAAAGCAGCAGTTTTTTTGTAGTTGGAACAGGTTCATTTGTAGAAATTGGCAGCTCTTTGTAGTGCTTTCGTGAAAACCTGTAAGCGAGATAAGTTTCTATTGCAACAGGCACGGTTTGGCAAACAACAGCCCACAAAACGCCAGTTAAACCGAAATGGACATAAATTGGTGCCGTTAAAATAGTTAACATAATCCGGAATAAAGTTGTAATTCCGGCTAATTTAGTCGATTTGCTGTTATAAAGCAGTACAAAAGATGGATTTCTAATGAAAAAGAGGAAATTTAGAGGAATTGTGGCTAAAAAGGCCATTCTGGCAGGTTCACTGATAGTAACCGGCAAGCCAATGGCTGTTTCAAATATGAATTTTGAAATGAATGGAATGTTTAGTAAAAGCTGCATTAGAACAACAAAAAGGCCAAGCTGTTTGCTGACTTTTTCAAAGTTCTTATGTGCTTGAACAGACTTTGAGAAAACCATACCGGTTGTCAAAAGGCCGGAACCAATTGTCCCTAAAAGAAACATTACTGAATTGGCTTGAGCAAAACCTGCCAGGTTTAAGGTGCCGCCAGGGCCGTTTGAAGCAACCATGCCAACCAATGGATAGGAAAAACTTTGTGCAGCAGATTGAAAAGCAAGCGGCAAAAAGAAGCGCGAATATTCACCGAAATGTGATGGAAGTTTTAACATCGGAATTTAATAGAATATAATAGATTTGAATAAATTTTGATCAAATAAAACAAAATAAAAAATGGACAAAACATAAAATGGGCAGATTCGTAACAAATTGATATAAAAAGGGTTATGTCTCAATATCCAAGTAAACATAATACATATTATGCGCAATCAACTGTTTCTGATTAAAGTCCCTAAAGTTTTTCTCCGATAACCAAAATGGAGAATTGTTCTTATGCGTATTGATGGACTATCAAGTGTTGTAACTGCACTCACCTGGATGGCTCAATCTTCTGCAACCGGAAGATTTTGTGCCGGCTGCGGTGCGCCTGTCGGAAGCTGCCAATGTTCAGTTGGAAAAGTAAATTCCAGTACCGAAGACACCTTCGAACTTTCATCTGAAGGAAAAGCACTCTCCGCAAAATCCACAGAAAAATCTTCTGAAAATTCAGCAGTAAAAGAGTTATCTGAGGAAGAGAAAAAACAGGTTGCTGAACTTAAAAAACGGGATACCGAGGTTCGGGCACATGAAGCAGCTCACATGGCTGCCGGTGCCGGGATCGTCCGTGGCGGGGCTAGTTATTCCTTTCAAAAGGGACCAGATGGACGTGACTATGCTGTCGGTGGTGAAGTTTCAATAGATTCCGGCGAAGGAAAAACACCCGAAGAGACAATTTTGAAAATGAACAGGGTTAGGGCTGCTGCAATGGCACCCGCAAGCCCAAGCGGAACAGATATCCAGGTTGCAGCTGAAGCATCTGCTAAAGCTAATGCAGCCAGAGCAGAACTGGCAAAACAAAATAGTTCAGGCAGCGTCAGTACTGGCGGATATGATAAAACAGGCAAAGCAAAAGAAAAAACTGACGGAACTCAGTATAAACCCTCGATTGATCTCATCGCATAATTTATTTTAACTCTGTGACTAATACCAAAATCGTATCCGTTTCTGGGGGGGAAGGTCCTTATAACAATATCATTAAGGCTCTTTCGCGTCTTGACCTCTCCCCTTTCGCGGGCAAAAAAATCCTCATAAAACCCAATTGCGGTCGTGAAATGAAGAGCTGCGGTTCGGTAAATACTCATCCTCAGGCCGTTGCCGCAGTTATTGACGCTGTCAAAAATGCTGGCGCAGCTTCAATTGCAATTGGTGAAAGTCCAATTCTGGGTGTCAATACTCTAAACGCATTTGAATTATCAGGTATTGCTGCAGTTGCAAACGAACGGGAAGTTCCGTTAATTGATATGGACAAACGCAAACCGGTAACTAAGCCGGTTTCGAATGGTCGAATTCTGGATTCGCTGAAATTCTGTGCCGATATCTTCGACTTTGATTATATAGTTTCTGTACCGGTTGCCAAAGCACATATGCATACCCAGGTGACTCTCGGAATAAAAAATATGAAAGGTTGTTTGTGGCGGCACGAAAAGGTTCGGCTCCACCAGCTCCAATACAAAGAGGGCACGAGCTTTCCAGAAAAAACGCTGGATACTGCCATCTCAGACCTCGCCTACCTCCTGCTGCCGAACCTGACTGTAGTGGACGGCTATCTTGGTATGGAAGGCTTGGGCCCAAGTTCAGGAGATGCGAAACAATCCGATTTCGCTGTTGCTTCATTTCATCCCCTTGCAGCTGACATGGTTGCTGCAGAACTTATGGGATTTGCTCTTGATGAAATTCACCATCTCAGAATAATTAAAGAGCGCGGAATCGATTCTGTTTCGGACACACATATAATACCTGAAAACTATCTTGGTTTTAAGATGGAGTACAAACGCTCTCCTTCGAAAATTGATATCGCCTTCCCGGATGTCATAGTTCATCAAGGCAATGCCTGCAGCGCCTGTTTATCGACTACGCTTCTCTTCCTAAAACGATTTGCCGCTGAGCTTGGTGATTATGTTCTGCCGGATGGTAAGCTGCATGTTGCTCTTGGAAAGGATATCCCTGATGGTGCGCCGGCCGGAACAATTTACATCGGAAACTGCACAAAAAGGGACAGCGGCAGCGGACTATTCATTTCAGGCTGTCCACCTGTTGCTTCACGTATCTTCACTTCTATAACCGGCAGCGAACCGGAATCAAACGAACCATAAAAAAACCCGATTCTTTACGAATCGGGTTTTGATAAATCTTTAATATTTTAAGAAAATATTATACAGTTTTGTTTTCTGTCTCTACAGTTTCAGCTGTTGCTGCTGCTGTTTCGACTGCTGTTTCAGTTGCTGCTGCTTCGCCTTCGCCGGGAAGATTTCTTCTTTTGACGAAAGCTCTTCTGCCATGCTGAAATTCGTCCTGACGGGCATTGTTTGCTGATTCAGCTGCCTGAATTGGTGCGGCTGTTTCAGATAACTGCGGCTGACTTACTGCTTCAGTTTCAGTTGCTACTGATGCTGGAGCAGGATTTGTTGATGGCTGCTGTGATTGAGGTCTGCGATCGTTATTGTTAAAACGTCCGCCATTGTTGCCTCTGTTGTCACGGTTTCTGTCGCGATCTCTATCGCGCCCGCCATTGCGATCTCTGTTGCGATCGTTTCTGTCGTTACGATCACGGTTTTGATCTCTGTTCTGTTCTCTGTCTCTGTTGTGATGATGTCTGTCGCGATCCTTGTCACGGTTGCGATTTATAGATTCATCATAAGTCCGTCTGATCTGTTCCTGCTGTTTTTCTGAGTCACGGATTTTTTCGCTGCTGTTTTTTAAAGCATCTTCTTTCCGGTCATCTTTTTTTACAGTAACCAGCTCTGGCTGGCGGACTGATTTCTTATTCAACAATACAAGCAGGGAAATAACCTGAAGTATCAGAATAAGGATTAGTAGTAGATTTGTTGAGTTTTCCATAATTTGTTATCCTTCGTTTACGCGCAAATTTGTTTTGTTGCAGAACCTTCTTTAATTTTCACCTATCCTTTCGTGAAGTGTCCTGTTGTTTTATTTAGCTTCGGCTGCGCCTGCCTGCTTAATTGAATCACGCATTCTCTGCTCTTCCGCCCTTGTGTTTTTATCAAGGTTATCGAACTCTGTAAGTATGTCCGTTAATCTTTTTACTCTGTTGCCGAGAGAACTCAGCCGACTGACAATTACAAGCAGCAGAAGAAGCCACATTGTAAAAGCTACACAGATGATAACAAAAACCGGCGTTAAAGTCATTGGCTAAAAGATAGTTGCATAACTTGTTGAATATCAATATTTTCGAACAAGTCCCTTTATTTTTCCGGCAATCCTGAAATCATCCTCCGGAGAAACTGGTATAGGATTGAATGCCGGGTTAGCTGGCAGAAGTTCAATTTTACCGCCTTTAACAGTGTAAGTTTTGACAGTAGCCTCACCGTTTAAAAAGGCAGCAACTATGTCCCCGTTTCTGGCTTCGTTAGCCGATTCAACGATGACTGTATCGCCATCGAATATGCCCTCTCCTATCATGCTTTCGCCCTGCACTTTGAGAGCGAATATTGTCCCTTTGCTTTTACCGAAATAGGTAGGAAACTCCAGCTTTTCGCCGGATGCTTCGGCTGTTAAAATAGGACTACCTGCCGCGATTCTGCCAAGCATTGGAATTGAAGCTATGCCATCATCCATTTCTTCCGTGGTTTCGGTAAGCTGAATGCCGCGCGATACCTTAGGAATAAGGCGGAGATAGCCCTTTTTCTCAAGAACCATTAATAGACATCGGACTCCATTTGTGGATTGAATATCAAAATGGTCGCCGATTTCACGAAATGTCGGAGGCATTCCGCTTGAAGCCATGTAGGACTTGATGTAGTTTAAAACTTCCTGCTGGCGTTCCGTTAATTCTGTTTCATTTTTTTTCATAAACAGAATATAGTGAACATATGTTCAAGTGCGCAATACTTTCTCAATTTTTTCCAGCTCTTCCAGATAATATGTTCCGGTAAGGGGGTAACCGTTCCTTATTTCGGAAATAAGATCAAGTGCGGCATCAATTGAACCAGTGTCTATAAGAATGTAAAGCATAGCTATTCTGTCAATTTTATCCTTGAGAGCAGTTTCGTC
Organism: Fibrobacterota bacterium; assembly: GCA_016788315.1. Taxonomy (GTDB): domain Bacteria; phylum Fibrobacterota; class OXYB2-FULL-49-7; order OXYB2-FULL-49-7; family JAEUSG01; genus JAEUSG01. The sequence continues at coordinate 7,711 of JAEUSG010000847.1, forward strand.
TCTAAATTGATCTGCCAGATAATTGATATCAAAAGCTCTATGGAGGAATTCTTTCATCTCTCCGAAAATTCCGTCGTTTAGAAGGGGATCAAAATAAACTGCAAGCCAGCTTTCAATATTCAGTCCTGAAACCCAGTACGGTTCGGTGTAATATGATAAATGCTCCCGATTAAGATCTGTTAATCTTTGAAGCCACTCTGTCAACTTTTCCTTTGTCGGATTATTAATTTTAGCGACATCAAGTTTTGTGCAGTTCTCCAGATTGTGTATAGACAGCTCATTTATTACCGGTAAGCCAAATAACCGACACGCCATTGTACGCGCAGGGTGGATAAGGCAGTGCCCTGTTGCTTTGTCCTGAAAAAGGCAGTGAAGATTTCCATCGTATGCCTTATGAATTTCCGGTTTCTGAAGGAGTAACTCAGACAGCTTTTCTTTGCTGAAATGGTTTATTGCGTACCGCATCGATCCTGCAAATTCGACAATTGTGCAGGTCGGCGATACACAGCAACCTCCGCAAGCCTCGCATGGTACGGGAGGAAATTCCAAATAAAGTTCATCTAGTTTTCTGAGTAGCTCATCCACATCAACAATATAGATTATATTTAACCCGATGATAAAAATTCAAACTATACAAAAAGCTAGTCCGGCAGATAAAGCGGGGCTCAAACCTGATGATTCCCTAATCTCAATCAACGGTTCAGAAATAAATGACAGTATCGATCTCACTTATGCCGGGTCAGATAATCCTTTAGAGTTCTATATTGAAAGAGAGGGTAAAAGAAAAACTCTGTCAGCACAAAATCCAAAGTTCACCGAAACCGGTATTACTGCTGAGCCATTTAGAATTCGCCGTTGCAATAACCGATGCATCTTCTGCTTTGTGGATCAGATGCCTAAGGGGCTGCGCCCAACTCTTTATGTCAAAGATGAGGATTACCGCCTCTCTTTTCTTGACGGCTCCTACATCTGTGCCACCAATCTTTCTGAAAAGGATTTTGCCAGAATTGAAGCACAACGCCTCTCCCCTCTCTATGTATCAGTGCATGCAACAGATGAACCGGTACGCAAAAAACTTCTTAATAACAGAACAGCTCCTCCTATATTAGATGTTATTGATAGATTTATTTCCAAATCTATACAGCTGCATACTCAGATAGTATTGTGCCCTGGAATAAATGATGGTAAAATTTTAAAGAAAACGGTCGATGATTTAGTTAAGAGAGCTCCTGATATACTGTCCATTGCAATTGTACCTCTCGGCCTTACAAAGCACCGGGAAAACCTGCCGAATCTTACACCTCTTTCTGCAGAATATGTAAAATCACTTGTGAAAACGGTTGCAGCAATGCAGAAGGCAATCAGACAAAAGCATCGTACCAACTTCCTTTATCTTGCAGATGAAATTTATATCAGAGCAGGTGCACCGCTTCCTGTTCAAAGCCATTACGGCGATTTCCATCAGTATGAAAATGGTGTCGGAATGATGCGTGATTTTATCACAGGTTTTACACGTGAACTGCTTAAAGTTGACAATCTGAAATTACGTTCAAAAAAATCAGCACTTGTACTTACAGCTGTGTCAGCTTTTCCCTATATCAAAAAGCTATTCTCTTTACTGTCTGCAAAAACAGGGGTTAAATTCTCAGTGTCCCCTGTTTATAATACGCTTATGGGGGACTCAGTTACTGTTACCGGATTGCTTTCCGGAAATGATATGGCCGAAACTGCCCTATCTGTAACAAATCCGTTTGAAAGAATCATTATACCGCCAAATACGCTTAATACGGACGGACTGACTCTCGATGGACTTACACTAAACGGACTCTCTAAAATTACTGGCAAACCGGTAGCTGCACCAAAATCTTTGAAGGAGATTTTATAAAATGGAGAAGGAAAAGGCTGACGGAATAAGAATCAACCGCTACCTTGCCCTTTGCGGTTTCGGTGCGCGGCGCGTTTGTGAAGAGATGGTTTCTGCCGGCCGTGTAACAGTGAACGGTGAAATTGTCCGTGACCTTGGGAGGAGAATTATCTCAGGCAAAGATGAGGTGCTTGTAAGTGGAAAAACAGCTACACCTATTGAAGAGCATCTGTATATAATCGTTCATAAACCCCGCGGATATGTTGTATCTCACAGAGGTTTCCCTGATCAAAAAACAGTATTTGAACTCCTGCCGAAGTTTCCTAAAAACCTAAACTATGTTGGCCGCCTTGATGAAGAGAGCGAAGGCCTTTTGATTATGTCCACAAATGGTGATTTCATAAACAAAATGACTCATCCCCGATATGGTTACGGCAAAGTTTATCTTGTCACAGTTACCCGCGCTCTCTCAGGATCTGAACTGAACAGCTTTAGGACCGGTATGGAAATTGACGAGGGCGAAAGAACAATCCCAGCGCAGATAGAACCTCTCGAGGGGCGCGCATCTGCGTATAGAGTTATCCTGCACGAAGGCAAAAACAGGCAAATTCGAAGGATGATGAAGGTTTTCGGTATCGGCGTTATACGTCTGACCCGTGTTGCCATGGGACCGGTTAACCTCGGAAATCTTGAATGCGGCAGTTGGCGAAAGCTGACAACCAGTGAATTAGGTAAGATAAAACGTGATCTAAAACTTAAAGAAATTTAAGTGCCCCCCATTTTGTGTCGATATTCTATATGATGAGTTATATACTAAGGATATCAATCATACTTGCACTGCTCGCTACTGCCGCTTTCCCAAAGCTTCGGTATGCCTCTACTTTTATGGTCCCAAATGCTGATATTCTTCCGGGGAAACAGATTGGTTTATCTGTTAAGAGCAATTTCTTCCAATACTATGAAGATTCAGTAAATACAGCGTTTTGGTATATGCCTGCAGTGGATATCGAAGCAGGCATTCTGAATCGTGTTCAGTTCGGTGCCGGTTATGCTGGTGGACCATCAATAAATTTTAAAGCATTGATATTCAATGATGGTGATAAATGGAAGCACATGCCTGCCATAGCAGTCGGCTTAAAAGATGGTCTAAGTCCAAAAGAGGGTCACCTTTTCGGTGTGGTTGATGAGGATACGATATCTGCCATATCAAATAACGTTTATTTGGCCATTGGAAAAAACATATCCGGACTCTCTTCAAGAATTCATGGCGGTGTGATGAGCAGCTATGCAATGAAGAGCGAAATGGCAAATCCCTTCTGGGCATTGGAAACCTACATCGGCGGCAGCATGACCATCTGCTATGAAGGTTTCATGCGCTTCGAAGAGCTTCACCACCTCCTCACAATAAACTTTAAGATTGGCGACAAAACTAAAGTGGGATTTGGACTTACAGAAGCCAAGGCTATGTTTATGCAAGGTGATAAAACAGGCTTTTTCATGATTGGCGACAGCAACAGGACCGGCTATAATTCACCTGGATTCAACTTCAGTTTTGCATATCACAGATCTATATCCGCTAAAGGTGCTGAAATCCAGGGTGTTGAAGATGAGCTCTTAAAACTCAAAAAGACATTGGAAGAGATGTCGAAAAAGAACATTGAAATGGAAGAGAAAATAGCCAGAAATGAGAAGCAGCTGAAAGAGCTTGAAGAGGATGTCACTGTCAAAACAAGCAGAGCCTCTCCTTCAACTAAGATGGATTATAAAGCTCTTCTGGATGAAAACCTGTCAGCGCTTGTAAAAATGTGCTCTGATGGTGAAATCTTTGAACCTGAAGCTGCAGCGTTCAGAATGAAGAGAGTTGTTGAGCTCAAAGAATTGGCAATTCCGCGCATAACCGAACTGATTAGAAATCCTAAATCAACCACCCGCCTTATATCAATATGCATACAGATGATAGGACAAATGGGTGATAAACAATCGAAACATCTCCTTGTCAGATTGCTTGATTACAAAGAGTCAGTCATAAAAATTGAAGCTATTGTTGCTCTTGGAAAGCTTTCTGACCAAACGGCGATAGCAGATATTCAGAAGGCTCTAACCGATACTGACCCTGCTGTAATTGTTGCCGCCAAGGAGGCTATAGCACGCCTCTCCGGAGAAAAACTGCCTGAAATTGAACCCTTGCGCTCTGCCACTGACACATTGCTTAACATCACACCAAAGACCGTTCCTACACCTGCACCCGCTACGCCAGCTAAATCTGATTCGACCAAACAATAGCTTGCCTTTTCCTACCGAAAAATTGATTTTTAGTGTTCTATCAAACAGAATGGCCCGGATAGCTCAGGTGGATAGAGCGATTCTTTCCTAAAGAATAGGCCGCTGGTTCGAGTCCAGCTTCGGGTACTTATTTTTCCAACATAGAATAAAGCAATATACTGGCGTTAATGCAGCTTTGAAATTTCATCC
>JAEUSG010000775.1 GCA_016788315.1 Fibrobacterota bacterium
ATGGTGCATTTGCAAAGGCGTCAAGCACCAGAATAATCATCATATTCCGGTAAATTTCCATATTGTTGATTTTTGAAAAAGAATTAAAAAATGTGCTGAACAGAATGAGTATTGTGAGTGAAATAAGTGTAGCCACAGAAATCCAGTTGACTCCTGCTGTGAAAACTTCTGATCTGGTATACTCATGTTTAACTGCATAACGTAGAATTGCCTGTCGCATACCAAGCATAAAAAAGACCTCTGCGAATCCAATAAAAGGTTGAACAATGTTCAACTTGCCAAATTCGTCGGGTACCATTGTATTTGTAAGAATAGGTACCATCAAGAACATGATCCCCTTTGACAGGAGATTACCCAGTCCGTATATAAAGGTATGGGAGAGTAGGTTGGAAATTCTGCCGCTCATGTTTTGATGTGAAAGATAGTTAACTTTGACATACTTTTGCTCAAATATTCATGATTTTTCAGCAGTTATAAAATTATTCGATATATCAAACATTGTTTACTTATATTATAACCAAAGGAGTAGGAAATTGGACTTTATGCTAGTTGAAAAAAAATGGGTTGAGCTTTTTAATATCTCAGATCCTCTGGTTCTTGAGAGCGGAAAAAGCTTTTCTCCGTTAACGGTAGCATATGAAACACTTGGCCATCTATCACCAAAGCGTGATAATGTTCTGCTTATATGCCATGCTTTAACTGGCGATTCACACGTTGCCGGAAAATATTCACCGGATGACAAGAAGCCGGGCTGGTGGGACAATATGGTCGGTCCAGGTAAAACTTTTGACACAAATAAATATTACATAATCTGCTCAAATATCATCGGCGGATGCCGTGGAACCACCGGTCCTGGAAGCATAAATCCTGAAACCGGTAAAGAGTATGCCCTTTCCTTTCCTGTGCTTACTGTTGAGGATATGGTTCGAGTGCAAAAGAAGCTGCTGGATCATCTTGGGATTGAAAGGCTTTTATGTGTGGTCGGCGGCTCTTTGGGCGGTATGCAGGCTCTTGCCTGGGCGGTGATGTATCCGGAAACAGTTCGCTCCGCCGCTGTCATTGCAAGTGCCGCATATACTTCAGCACAGGCAATTGCGTTTAACAAAGTCGGACGCAATGCCATTATGTCTGATCCAGGATTTGAAAATGGTAACTATTACGGCAAAAGTGTTCCGGAAAAGGGGCTCTCAATTGCAAGGATGATTGGTCATATTACCTATCTTTCCGATGAATCAATGCGTAAGAAATTTTCACGTAACCTTCAGGCACGTGATGCAAAGTCTTTTGAACTTTCTGATGATTTTGCTGTTGAGAGCTATCTCGAATATCAGGGCGGAGCATTTGTTGAGAGGTTTGACGCAAATTCATACCTCTATATTACTAAGGCGATGGATTACTTTGATTTTCCGGGAAAATACGGCTCGCTTGATGCAGCTGTCAAAAATATTTCTGCTAAAATGATCGTTGTTTCATTTTCTTCAGACTGGCTCTTTCCTCCTTATCAATCTAAAGAGATTGTAAAGGCCTTGATGCGCTCTCAGAAGGATGTTTCATACTGCGAAATAGAGTCCTCGTATGGACACGATGCATTCCTTCTTGAGGTTGAGAAATTGAGCCGTATCATGGAAAGCTTCCTCCTTACAGCCAGGACAGAAGAATGAGCAACATACTGAATATTCCTGTATCCTATCGGATTATTTCATCAATTGTGCCAAAAGGGGCAAGTGTTCTCGACCTTGGCTGCGGTTCCGGGGAGCTTCTGCAGATACTTAACAAACAGGGCTCACGTGGACGTGGAGTTGAAAAAGATGAAAACAGCGTCATAGAGTGTATAAAGAAAGGTCTCTCGGTATTTCAAGGAAACATTGAAGAGGGGTTGAAGGAATACCCAGACCTGTCCTATGACTATGTAATTTTAAATGAAACCCTGCAGTCAGTTTACAATACAGAATTGCTGCTTAAAGAGGTTCTGCGAGTTGGCAAAAAGGCTGTGGTTGGTATTCCAAATTTCGGTCATTGGAGAATTCGTCTTTTCCTTGGCCTTACCGGACGACTGCCTGTTACAAAAGCTTATGGATACGAATGGTACAATACTCCTAACATTCGCCTAACCACAATGAAGGACTTCAGAGAGATCTGCAGAAAAATGGATATTAAAATTGTCTCTGAGTTTCCTATTGCAGGCAGAAAAGAGCTGGGAATACTCAAATCATTTCAGGCAAACCTCTTTGCCGAACATGCTCTGTTTGTAATTGAGAAAAAATAAGAGCATCTGACCAAGTAATGTATATTTAAGTATGAACTTAAACGATCTTGCTATTGGTAAAATAAAACTGCACACGGGAAATCCCAAAATAATTGCTGTATTAGACAGCTACATAAGCAGCGATGAACTGAAACACCTTTATAGCGATGGTGCAGTGATGGTTGAGATCCGTTTTGATCTTCTGCCAGGTGAGTTTGATCAAAAACTTGAATTTGCCGAGACCGTCCGCAACTCCGCTCCATTTGGCATTATTGGAACTTTAAGGGAGAATGAAAACAATAAAAACGAACGTGATGAGCTTGTTATTCTAATGTCAGAATATGTAGATGCCATCGACGAAGAGGTATCATATCCTACGGCAGCGGCAAATCTTGAGCGCTGTGTTGGAAAAGTAAAAATTGTTTCGCATCATGATTTTAATTCTACACCTTCTGAAAGTCAGATTGCAGAATGGGTAAGCAAATGTATTTCTACAGGAGCGGATATTGTCAAATTAGCCTTTAAGGCGAAAACTAAAGCTGATGTGCTGCGTATCAAGGAATTCGCTCAAAGCCTCGATGTACCTGCAATACTAATTGCGATGGGCGAAGCCGGATTTGAATCCAGGAAAAACCCTGCCGCATTCAATTCCCTGGCAACATATGCATTTTCCGGCGCGAAGGCCGTAGCACCAGGTCAACTAAGCGTTAAGGAAATTGCAGCGTTCATGAAAGCCGGGCAGTAAGTGGAAATCACAATTGTTGAAAATGATGCCGGTCAGCGACTCGACCGTTTTCTGCGTAAAGCCTTCAAAGCAACCCCGCTTTCACTAATCCATAAGGCTCTTCGTAAAGGACGAGTAAAGGTAAACGGTAAGCGAGGAAAAGGGGAGCAGCCGCTCGTAGCCGGCGATGTTATAACAGCCTCTGATATTGATTTCAGACGTCTCGTTACAATTACTGAAAAAGTTGCAGAGTATTCAGAAGATCTATCTCCATTGATCCTGTTTGAAAATGATCGATTCATTGTTGTTAATAAACCGGTTGGACTTCCCGTGCATCCCGGTGCATTTCATCATGGCGACACACTCATAGATTTGATTCAGCGCCATCTTAAACACAACGACGGCTCACTTTCATTTAGCCCTTCACTCGCTCATCGGCTTGACAAAGGTGTTTCAGGTGCAATTCTTGCATGTAAAGCAGCTGATGCTCTTCGTCTGGCAACCGAGCATTTTCGAGAAAACAATATCAGAAAAGAGTATCTTGCAATTGTCGGCGGTGAAATTTTTGTCGATGAAGGTTTTATCGATACACCGCTTGAAGACAAAAAGGGTAACATGCTTGAGTCGCAAACAAAATGGCGTGTTGTTGAGCGGTTGAAAGATTGTACGCTTCTTCGTGTGCGCCTTTTAACTGGACGTATGCATCAGATTCGGCGTCACCTCTCTGGTGAAGGGCTGCCTATTATCGGGGATACAGAATATGGCGGCAGAAAAGCAATCCGAATTATGCTCCATTCACACCTGCTTGAATTTAAGGATACTCTGACTGGTAAAAAGATCTCAGTCGAAGCTCCAATGCCCGATGAGATGAAAGCTTTTGTGCAGCGCTGTCGGCCAATATCCGGTTAAATAATTACCGTAGCCTGACTACATCCGGTTGTGCGTAGAATTTCATAGGGCGGTTTGAAGGCGATTCTGTCCAAAGAACTTCGACCTTTCCGTCGATAACCTGCTCATAAAAAACCTTAAGTGTATCTCCGCAAAGATAGGGGCGTGGATACTGCTCGCTTATTACATCTTTTTTACTTCTTTCAGTATGGCGTACAAAAGAACGATCGCTTAAAGTAATGCGAATGATGTCGGTAATCTTTTCACCTTGTACTGCGAACAGAGTATTCTCATCGCTCCAGGCAACTTTGTGAACAGGTTGGCCTGAAATCAGAGTATCCAGCCTGCCTGTTTTAATATCATGAAGCATCAGATCGCCATAATTAACATTTCTGCCGCTGTTGGAAGTGAATGCGAGATATCTGCCGCCTGGCGAGAATATAGGGTTGGAACAATAGGAATGACCATCCATGATTCTAAGTGGTTTTTCACCATAGACATCAGATATGTAAACAGGTCTTCCGAATTCTTTGTCAGATGTAAACGCTATGTTTTTTCCGTCAGGAGAGGCTGTTACTTCATACTCAGAGGCATCTTTAGTGCGTGAAATATTTATGCGCCCTTTACTCTTTACCGCTTGCAAATAGAGTTCAGATTTACCATCTCGTTCCTTCTCAACAACAAAAACAGCATCACCTTCTGCAGACCAGGCAGCGCTTAGAGGAGTGGCATTCTGCTCGCGCTCAAGCCGTTTTGTAATATTGTAAATAGGAAAATAAACAAAGAGATCGGTTATCGTTTTTGAACCCCTTATGCTATCTGCAAAGAAAAGCACTCCTGTATTTTGATAATTAATTTCAGGCTCACGGTTACGTCTTCTGTTAAAGCTTAATCTGCGTTTCTTACCGCTTCTGACCGACTGGATGTAAATCTGGTTAGTTGTATCACCCGGTTCGGCCATCCGAACCTGTCCGCCGCGCTTCATGTCGGAAGCAACTTTAACACTGTCAGCTTCCCGGATAGCTTTTCGGGCTGAATCGAAGGCAGGAGTAAAAGGGTCCGCTTCTCTTCCTAAACGGAGCCATACGACACTGTCAATCTGTGTTGAATCCATCCGTTTGCCATAATATGAAGTGAAATCATACTTGGAGACAAAAGGGAGCCATTTATCATCTGGATTGAATGTTGTATCCTGCGGTTCAATCTGACCTTTAAGCGAAAAAGATCGTAAGGCATGCGCGATAGCCTCGTCCTCTGGTGATGATGCATCAACAGGAATAACTTTATTTCGGAACCCCGTGATCTTCTTTTCTTTATTAAAATTAAGGGTAAGAACACCAACGTATGAACCATCTTTCCCAGGAGAAACTATTAGTGTACGCCCCTCCTGAACAGCCGAGTATGAAGGAGCTTTTTCAGCTCCGCAAACTATTGCATCAATGTAAGGAAGAGCACGTGCAATTACCCTGGCCTGTTCCATTGTACCGGAAAATAGAAGAATAATAAGATTTACTTCATCACGCACAGGATTCATGAGCGGACGCAGGAGGGTCGCAGGATCAAGTTTTGACTTTGTGCGAAGAACCGTAGCTCCGAATACAGCCGCTTTATAACCGCCGCCTGCCGATTCGATTATCCGCCCTTCGAGCCCTTTAACAGTTGCTGAAAGTGTTGATGATAAAATAGGAACGCCAGCTTTTTCGGCTACTGCTTTTACAGCTGTGACAGATGAGCCGACTTCATTCTGACCGACATTCATCGCAGTGTATTTCATCTCTTTGTGTATTCTGTATCCTACGTCCCACATTAGTGTGTCAGGATCAACGCTAATCAGATTTCCTGCATCGACAGTTATTGAATATGGATAATCATTACGCAAAGATTTTAAAATGCCGGATCTTCTTGCCAGGCCTCCTAAACCATTGTCGATACTTGGCACGAAAACTCCATTTGTGTTTCCAGTATAAAAGATCGAAACCAGGCTTCCTTCCCTTATCTTAATCATTCTACGGGCCTCTTCGATAAGAGCATAGGCCTGCCAGAGATTTGGATTCAAACGGAGTGCGGTCTCAGCAGTTGAAATACATTTCTCGTATCGTGTCTCACGGAACTGGCGCTGCGCTCTGCGTAAATAATCATCAGCACCCGGCGGAACAATCTGGTTAAAGGAGTATGATAGATCAAAGACGTGTGATGCACCCAAATAGGAGTGAAGCTGCGAGAATGCATAGTTGATTTTAAAATCGCTGATGTTTAATCCAACACCGAAACGCATACCATCTAACGCACTTGCTCCTGCAAGTGCCTCTTTTTGCTGTTTCCATGAATATCCTGCACGGAGAGCGAGGGCTGGATGCGGCGTTGCCTCTATACCACCTCCAACATTCAGAGGATCATCAGCAAACTTGGCTGCTCCTGCAACAAAAGCTGCTTTTCCATTTAGAATAACAGCTGAAATACTGCCGGTCAAACCTAATGGGAGAGACTCATTTGTATCCACATAGCTAATCTGAGAACCGATATTACGGATGGCAATCGAACCGCTAATAGCATCGGTAAACCTACCGTTTACTGATGCGTTTACAGCAAAACCTTTCGCTCTGTAGTCAGCCAAAGAGCTCTGAAGAAACTGCGCATGTAAGCCTGCACTTAGATTTCCATCGAGGAAGGAGAGGGCATAAGCACCGCCAAAAGAAATATCACCGGTTTGAACGGATACTGGATTTTCGTCAATATCTCTTGCGTTTTCAATAGTTCCAGACCTGAAACTGCTCCACTCAAAAGCAAAAGCACCGTATTCATACGTCGGAAATGCTATTGCAACCTTATCTGTTCTGAGTCCAGTACCAAGTTCAGTATGCGAAAAACGAATATCGCTTCTATTTTGTGAAGTAAGTCTTGCTGGGTTGGAGATTACTGCTTCGCTTCCAGACATAAGACTTCCCGCATAACCGCCTAAAGCTGTGTTTCTTGCCTCTCCTGAGTACTTCAGCATTGTCATTACAGCCATGCCGGCACTGTTGTCACCATCTTCACCAAGAAGAGATAACTGAGCTGAAATTAAAATGGGCAGCAATAGCAATAAGCGTATTATTGGCATAGTCTTAAATATGTTATCGGTAGAAGCTGCAATGATATTAATATAAATATGAAACAAACTTTAGCCGTTATTGGCCTGTTTGAGTAGGAGGAGGGACGTCGATTGGACCAATAGTAACCGGACCACTTGGTACTTCACCCGGAGGGGTGTCTGAACCACCTCCTGATAAGGCTGCCAGTAGAACAATTAGTCCGACAGTCGCACCACCGCCAATTTTCACCTGCTTTGGATATTTCTGGTATATTGCAATGGCCTTAAGTTTTAGTTGATTAACTTTAAATAACACCTTGTCTTTAAAAGTTTTAGGTTCTGCTACGACAATTGCAACAGCGGAGTCTTTTTTAAGTGTATCTACAGGAGCTGCTACCTGAACTGAAGAGTCTATTTTTACGCTATCAGCGACCACTACAGAGTCTTTTTGCAGCGTATCTGCAACAGCTAAAGATTTTACTGAATCACCCTTTAGTGTGTCCTGTGGTGGAATGAGATCTGCAATTGCAGAATCGGCCGTTTTAACAGCTGCAGAGGAATCACTTACGGGAAGTGCGGCAATTGAGTCAACCTTTGGGACTGAAGAGATAGAGTCACTAACTGGTGCTGCCGCAAGTGAATCAGTTTTCTGAACAGAAACAATTGCTGAGTCTGGTTTAGGCGACAAAGCTGTGGTGTCAGCCTTAGGTAAAGCGGCTACAGTATCAGCCATGGGTATTGATACCGTTGAGTCTGCTTGAGGTGCAGAGGCTGTTGAATCAGCCATCGGTTGCGAAGCTAAAGTGTCTGTTTTGGGGACAGCAGCGACTGAATCGACTTTGGGTATAGCTACGACTGAGTCTTTTTTAGGTGCGGCAGCAACTGAATCGACTAGTTGAGCACCTGCTAATGAGTCTGATACGGGTGTCGGTTTTACTGAATCGGCAACGACAGGGTCAGGAACTACTGAATCGACCACAGCAGCTTGTGGTTCAACGGGTACAGATACAACAGGTGCAACTGCAGAGTCATTTTGTGGCAATGCTTGCGCAGAATCGCTCTGTGCAAAAAGCAGAGCTGGTAATAAGAAAAGTAGAATGATCATTAATTGTTTTATCGGCATAACCCCTGTAAATGTATACTAAATAACAAGATTTGTCAAAACTTCTTCTATAGAAATAGTTATCTTTCTGCCACCATGATAACTACAAACAACGTCACACTTTCATTCGGCAAGCGGACACTTTTCAAAGATGTCTCCATAAAATTCACTCCAGGCAACTGTTACGGTCTGATTGGAGCCAACGGTTCAGGTAAATCTACCTTCCTGAAAATACTATCAGGCGAAATTGAGCCTTCAAAAGGTGATGTGGCAGTTCCGCCAAACCTTAGAATGGCTGTTTTACGGCAGGACCACTTTGCCTTTGATGAATTCACAGCAACAGAAACTGTAATCATGGGTCACCAAAAGCTGCATGCTGTTCTTAAAGAACGCGATGCACTTTATGCAAAAAGCAGCATGACAGATGCCGAAGGTATGCGTGCCTCTGAACTTGAGATGCTTGTTGCTGATTACAACGGTTGGGAGGCAGAGGCAGATGCTGCTGTTTTACTTTCCGGACTAGGCATTGAGAGCGATTTAGCCGATACAAAAATGGCTGAGCTGGATGGCGGTCAGAAGGTGCGTGTACTTCTTGCGCAGGCACTATTCGGCAATCCTGACATCCTTCTGCTTGATGAGCCGACCAACCATCTTGACATTGAATCTATAAACTGGCTGACGGAATTTCTATCCCGATTTGAAAATACGGTGATTGTAGTTTCCCATGATCGCCACTTCTTAAATACTGTCTGTACACATATAGCTGATATCGATTACACAAAAATTAAGGTGTATCTCGGCAACTATGATTTCTGGTATCAATCAAGCCAGCTCATCTTAAATCAGACAAAGAATGAAAACAAGAAGAAAGAGGCACGAATTGCTGAACTTGAAGCATTTGTCCAGAGATTCAGTGCAAATGCATCAAAGGCGCGTCAGGCTACATCGCGTAAAAAGCTTCTTGAGAAGATCACTCTCGATGAAATGCCAGCCTCATCACGTAAATTCCCTCATATAGCCTTTAAGCAGGAAAGAGAGTGCGGTAAAATACTTCTTCAGGTTGATGCTCTTTCTATAATACCTGAAGGTGAAATTTCGCTAAACGCATTTGACCTATCTGTAAATCCAGGGGATAAAATTGCAATTCTTGGCGGGCAGGGGCCGGTTAAAACCCTGCTGCTTGATACGTTAATAGGCAACCGTAACCCTAAGAGTGGAACAGTCACCTGGGGCACCACAATAAAGCAGTCATATTTTCCAAAAGAGAACAGTGAATTTTTCAAAGGCGACAACTCCCTTTATGACTGGCTGTCGCAATGCACCGAAAGCATTGAAGGGCAGTTTATCCGTGGTTTCCTCGGACGAATGCTTTTCTCCGGGGACGAAGCAGAAAAGAAGGTTAATGTGCTGTCCGGCGGTGAGCGTGTGAGAATGATGCTCTGCCGCATGATGATGTCGGGAGCTAATTTTCTTGTTCTTGATGAGCCTACCAACCATCTTGATCTCGAATCAATTACTGCACTTAATAACGGTCTCGTAGAATTTCAGGGTGGCGTAATATTCACTTCTCACGACCATGAATTTATAAGCACGATAGCAAACAGAATTATTGAGATTACTCCTGCCGGCTACATAGACAAACAGCTAAAGTTTGAAGAATACCTTACAGATCCAGACGTGTCTGCATTACGTGATAAGCACTATCACGGGCATAACAGACTAAGTCTTTAAAAATGTCTCTTTTCAAATTCTATCAAATCTTCCGGCAGGGGAGCGATAATATCCATTTCCTGTCCGGTTTCTGGATGAAGGAAAATATTCCGATAAGCATGCAGCGCCTGTCTTGGCAATAGAACGCGTGCAACTATTTCTGGTGTATTTCCGTTTTCAACGAATTCAAGAAAGTCAAGATCATTGCCGGAGTAAAGTTTGTCGCCGACGATCGGAAAACCTTTATGTGCAAGATGCGCCCTGATTTGATTGGTTCTGCCGGTAACAGGGTAGCAAAAGACTTTTGAAAATCCATTTGATCTTACAGCAGTTTCAAATCTAGTCAGCGCGTGAAGTCCATTAACCGGATCGACAACCATTCTGATACGAATCGTACCGCTTTTACCTGCTTCTGCCAAAGGTGCATCAATCTCAAATTTATCCTCTTTAATCTCGCCGAAAGTGTATGTGATGTAAGTTTTACGCACCTGTTTGTCAATAAACTGATTGCCTACGTTTCGTTGTGCAAGAACGGTTTTTCCTAAGAGAATAACACCGCTTGTTTCTCTGTCAAGTCTGTTAATCAGATTAAGGTTTTTATCCGGAAAATCCCGTCTTAAAATTGAAATTAGCGTGTTGTTGAAATATTTACCGCTGGAATGAACAGGTATTCCTGCCGGCTTGTTTACAATAAACAGATGCTCATCTTCGAACAAGACAGAATAATTCTCATTAATGGGCATCTCTTCAAATTCACCCATATCATAAGTCAAAATACTGTCTCTGACAATTTTGGTTGATGCTTTAACCTT
>JAEUSG010000001.1 GCA_016788315.1 Fibrobacterota bacterium
GAAGAAATGATATCAGCAATATGACTTTAATTGTTTTCATCCCCACGACTCCAAACACCTTATCTATCTCCAGGCCTTAAAAAGGTTTATCAAACCATTAGTTGAAGCATCGTGCGAGTCGACCTTTTGTTTGCTTTCAAGTTCCGGTAGGATTTTATTGGCAAGCTGTTTGCCTAGTTCAACCCCCCACTGATCGAAACTGTAAATATTCCAAATAATGCCTTGAGTAAATATTTTGTGCTCATAAAGTGCAATCAGTTTTCCCAGTACCTTCGGTGTTATTTCCTTAACCAAAAGTGAGTTTGTTGGACGATTTCCTGAAAAAACTTTAAATGGAAGCAATGCCTTAATCTCTTTTTCGCTTTTGCCGGACATAACAAGCTCTGCACGAACCTCAGCCTCTGTTTTGCCATTCATCAATGCTTCAGTCTGAGCAAAGAAATTGGACATAAGCAGAGTATGATGGTTTGCAATCTTATTTCTGCTCTTGGCCGGTGCAATGAAATCACATGGAATCAGCTTTGTGCCCTGATGAATCAATTGATAAAATGCATGCTGTCCATTTGTTCCTGGTTCACCCCAGATTACAGGACCTGTCTGATAAGTTACCTTTTTACCGCTTCTATCGACTGATTTGCCATTACTCTCCATGTCCCCCTGCTGGAAATAGGCAGCGAACCTGTGCATATACTGATCATAAGGAAGTATTGCCTGTGTTTCCGCTCCGTAGAAGTTGTTATACCAGATTCCTAAAAGAGCCATAATCACCGGCATATTCTTCTCAAAAGGAGCCTTTCTGAAATGTTCATCCATTTCGTATGCACCTTCAAGCAATTCCATAAAATTATCAAATCCTATCGTGCAGGCGATTGAAAGACCAATAGCTGAAGTGAGTGAATATCTGCCGCCGACCCAATCCCAAAAACGGAACATGTTTGCCGGATCGATACCGAATGCAGTTACTGCCTCTTTGTTTGTTGACAGAGCAGCAAAATGATATTTGATAAAACTCTCATTCTTAGCAGCCTTCAAAAACCATTTTCTTGCCGTTCCGGCATTGGCCATTGTTTCCTGTGTTGTAAATGTTTTTGACGCAACAAGGAAAAGAGTAGTTTCCGGATTCAGCCCTTTAAGAGCCTCTGCGATATGAGTCCCGTCAACATTTGAGACAAAATGCGCTTTTATTCCAGGTTTGCTGTAGGATTTAAGTGCTTCAGTAACCATTACAGGTCCCAAATCAGATCCGCCTATTCCAATATTTACAATATCTGTAATCCGTTTACCGCTGTATCCTTTCCATTTTCCGCTTGTCACCTTGTCTGCAAACGTTTTCATCTGTGATAGAACAGCCTTAACATCCGGCATTACATTTTTGCCATCAACAATTATTGCTCTGCTGGATCTGTTCCGCAAAGCAACATGAAGAACCGGTCTGTTTTCAGTAACATTTATTTTTGCACCGGAAAACATTTTACCAATTGCGTCCGACAAAGCACTTTCCTTTGCAAGAGAAATCAGCGAAGACATAACAGCTGCATCAACAATATTCTTGGAATAATCAAGAAGCAGCTCATCGTTTGTGAGAGAAAACCGGTCAAATCTCTTTTTATCCCTTTTAAACATCTCCCGCATAGTTACTTTATCCATCCGACGACGATGCGCAGTAAGCATCTTCCATGATTTAAGTTTCTGAGGATTAATTGATTTTAACATTTATAAACTCCTAATCAAAGAATTTTACTTACATCACCAGGCCGGGAGACCGTAATGTTCATATTTTTAAGCAAACCATTTTCAATTCCATATATCCAGCCATGAACCGAAACGCCAAGCCCCTTGGTCCAGGCCTCCTGAAGCACGGTTGTCTGGCAGACATTCTTCACCTGTTCGATAACGTTCAATTCACACATTTTGTTTACTTTGGCTTTTCCTGAAAGTGCATCAACCATACGATGGTGTTTACGATAGACATCCTGTATGTGACAGAGCCAGTTATCGACAAGGCCATGCCGTCTGTTCTGCAGAGCAGCTGTCACGCCACCGCAGCCATAATGACCACAGACAATAATATGTTTAACCTTCAAGAGTTCAACTGCATATTGCAGAACTGAAAGACAGTTTAAATCGGTGTGAACAACGACATTTGCTATGTTTCTGTGGACGAAAAGTTCGCCGGGCATTAACCCTACTATTTCATTAGCCGGTACTCTGCTGTCAGCACATCCAATCCATAGATATTCGGGATTATGCTGATTAACAAGTTTCTTAAAAAAACCTGGTTCATTTTCTCTTGCCTCACGCGCCCACAGCCTATTATTACTGAAAAGTTGCTTAAGATTTGGTTTTTTCATCACTATTAAATATAAAAAATGGGATTAAGATTGCAGAATTATATGGTGGATTACTATTTTTATTCAAAATATAGAGGAAATCAGCCCATGACATTCAAAAATCTTTTAAAAGAATTTAAAGAACAGGGAAAAGCACTGACTATCACTTTTGGTGAAAAGCTCTCTCTTACATGCAAAGTTATTGAAGTGCATGAAGACTATGCAAAAGTAAATCAGATGGTTTTTAACAAAATGGAAAAGACCTTTGCGCCAACACCATACAACTACTTTGTACCACTGGTCGCTGTTCTTTTTATTGAAGAACCACGTTCCTGATCCTGCTCATGAAGACCGTTGCGATCGCACCCTTCCTGATGCTATGCATCGGTCTTTCTGTTAAATCTGTATACCCCATCCCTCCCCTATTAAAAGCAGCCGAAACAAAAACTTTATCTGCAACCACGTTGAAAACTGACTTTACACTTAGTATTATTTGGATACTGAAAGATACGACAGAAAACAAAAAGGGCAGCTTCACACTAAAGAAACCAAATATGTACAGAGTGGAACTTGGCGACGCTATCTTCGTAAACGACGGCAAAACGGTCTCGAGATACTCTCCCGGACTTAAACAGCTGGTCATTCAGGACAGCAAAGCCCTTGGCGGCGACTTTCAGCCTGGCGAATGGCTATTTAGATACTCTGACCGTTTTACATCGACCAATGGAATTAAAGAGAATATAAACGGAACAGCGTGCGAATCATTCTCTCTTACACCCAAAGAGAAAGACAGATTCAAAAAAATTGACGTTTCAGTTTCACTTGCTGATTCGATGCCCAGAAAGATAAGAACTGTTGACAGAAATGACAATGAAGCAACATATATGCTTAATGGTATTGTTCTAAATAGTAAAATTGCTGACAAAACTTTTAAGTTCAAGCCACCCAAAGGAACTGAAACGATAGACATGAGGGAATAAATGAGATCTACCCGATTTTTTTGCATAATCATTATTTCCATTTTTTTATCTGTGTATTCACAGAACAACGGAACCCAATCGACATCTATAACCGGCAATACAATTAATGAACTATACTATAACAGTAAAACCTCATTTTTGTACGTACTCACCTCTTCGGGTCTTTCATATACGAACCCAATTGATACCACAACATCCATTCCATGGAATAATTTCAATCTGTCTGCTTTACCCGGAGTTAGACCAATTGGCGTAGCAGCATCAGACAGTTCTATTTTTGTTTCCGGCTATTCGGTCATAAATGATGAAATAAATGGCGGCAAACTTTTTACAAAGAATTTTAATTCTCCCACTTTTCGTTCTTACGACCCTGCTTTCAAACCTGACGACGATGAGTTTTACAGAACTCCAGCAGCAATTGCTGTTGGCGATTCATTCGTATATGTGTCACTTAACAGGGGTGCCATAATTCGCAACAAAAAGAATCCGACTAGCGATAGCGATTGGAAACTTTTCCCAATTGTATCGAGTGCGACAAACCAAAAAGAGTTCGATTTAAACACAAAACTCGCCGTTCAACTATCCAACTATTCAGACACGTTAAAACTTCTGACAGGTGATTCAATATCTGTGTTGCGCCTTGAATCACATTTCAAAAGTGATACTCTTTTCAAAAACAACCATACCCATTCGATTACGTTGAACACGGCCCGTGACTCTGTAACACTAAAATGGCAGAGATATTTTTTCACTGTAGACACATTCAACACCAAAGTTGATACTCTAGTTTCATCAGTTATGAAATTTGATAGTATTTCCAGGCGCATATCTGACTCTATAATTCCTCTATCTCTCGCAGCGCTTATAAGACGTAACGATTCACTTAAGGCCAGAATAAGTACACTAAACAACGAAATAAAATTTAATGAATACCCGCCTGAAAGCTACGGAAAAAATGCGCATGTTCAAATTTATGATTTACGTTGGCACAATGGTATTCTTTTCTCAGGTTGGACCGGAGGTCTTACACTATCCACGGACAACTGCAACACTCAAATAGGCGGTTTATTTAACACTGCCAATTCTGTTCTTTTCAGAAACAGTACTGTGCAGATACCTTCCAGGATCTTGATAGACAACAAACATGGTAGTGACAAATTCAGAGTTTTTGTAAAAACAACCAGTGATACAGTTGCTATGTCTGCCTGGGTTCCTGATGCCTCTCTTGACACTATTACCAGGTTTCCTAAACATCTTGACTCCCTGAAAAAATGGTCATACGTAACCGATGGCAGCATTGCAGACATGACCATTTTCGGCGACACACTAATAATCGGCTATGGCAAAGATAGTCAGAACGGCATTAGAAAATTCTTTCTTTTTGACACATTAAAGGGTTCAACACCTATTAAAGAGTGGCGATATAAAACAGTTCCACTTACAGGATTCCTTGAGCCACAGCTTGGAACAAATATGATAATTGCTATTCCGATAGACTCAGTTAAATATGACCTCTGGGCTGGAACGGATGAGGGTTTATACCACCTAAAATACGGCTCTACGGTTTGGCGTCACATAGAATACAAAAAAACACTCGCTTCAAAGGAAGAGGCATATGCCTTCCCAACAGTCATATACCCGGGATACAAAAGCAGCAGATTTGCATACTCTCTCGCAAAAAGCGCAAAAGTAACAATTGAGGTCTTTGACTTTTCTATGCGCAAAGTAAAGACTGTTGTTCAGAATGCCGCAAGAAATGCAGGAGAACGAAGCGACCTCAGCACAGAAGATAGATGGGATGGAAGAGACGACAAGGGGCGTGCAGTTTCACCGGGAATCTATTATTTCAAAGTCTCCTCCGACGATGGCAATAAGTTCGGCAAAGTTATCGTCTACGGTGCAAAAGATGCGGGGATGGACCCATGAAAACAACAACCATTCTTGCCATATTGATGTTACTTGTAATAAATTCTGTCAACCTCTTTGCAGCAGACGACCCTCTTGCAGGACGGCCATTTCCTGAAACAAGGCTTGGTGTTGGTGCCGGAGCAAAGGCGATGGGTTCTGCCCAAACTGCTTATCTCTCTCCTTCAAATGTCATAGCTTACTGGAATGGAGCGATGGGGGTTATGCTGCCGGAAAAACGTGCAATTACCGCTTCATACAGCTTTCTGGCGCTAGGACGCCGGGAAGGGGTGATAAGCTTTACATCCCGAATACCTCCCCGCGGAGCGCTATCAGCCGCCGTTGTCTATCATGGAGATGGTTCAGTCCCGATATACGATTCTGACGGAGAATTGGAATATACTGACGGGGGCATTACAAGCACATCATTGTATTTAGGTTTCAGCTACCTGATTACACGTAAACTCTCTATGGGATTGGCAACGGTTATAAGGAGCGTAACAGTTAGCGCTGCTGAAGAGGAAGAGGTTGCCGCATGGGAAGTAGGCAGCCTTTTCTACTCAATTTACTATCAAATAAGACCGGGCCTTTCAGCAGGATTGAATCTCCGTGAAATATCATCGACTTCCAGATTTGAAGCTCCAACATATGGCTCACAGTTAAACACAGTGATTTCAGATGGGGTCCCTCTGAACCTTAGAGCTGGATTGGCGTGGGTTACAAAAATCTCCAACAGGTCAGCTGCATTTACTTTGGATGGCGACTGGTATTTTATACCGGGGACCATAAAAAAAGAGGATAATCCCGACTGGAACAGCGTTGAGACGGTTACTGAGATTCATGGCGGCGCTGAGTATTTTGTCAAGCCAAATTTTCCAGTGCGAATAGGTTACTCTACCAATCAAGGACCGTCAGCCGGTTTCGGACTTCATTTTCCCAAGACACAATACAGAGGTATTAAACTTGATTATGCCATGAACAGAGAGTTGAATGGAGCTGGTCTCTCCCATTCATTTTCATGGACACTTCCCTTTTAGCTTAAATATGGGTATCTTATAAGTAATGAACATTAAAAAACTTCTACTTTTACTTCCGCTAGGAATCTTTGCTGCGACAGATGGATTGCCATTTATGACAGGTTATGCAGGATATCAACTTACAACATCGGTAGCCAGCATGGGACGCGGAGGAGCAGGTGTTGCAACAGCTGATGATGGAGCATACAGCCATATGAATCCAGCAGGTATATACAACTCTGAAAGTGACCGTTTTTACCTATCTCATTCAAATCTTTTCAGAGAATCACGCTCTGAGTTTTTAAATGCATCGCTTAAATATAAGCAGCCTGTTGGAATTTCACTCTTTTACCGGTTTTTAGGTGAAGCTCCGCACTTGACAGACGGAGCCAACTACGATGAAAACAATATCTATTCTGCATACGATGCTGCACTCACTCTAACAAGTGGGTATAAATTTTCTAAAATGGATATTGGCTACTCGCTAAAAGTAATGCACTCAGAAATCGGATATTACGGTTCAACTGCTGTTGCCGCAGATTTCGGTGTAATATGTAAAACAGCTATCACCGGTCTTGATGCAGGAGTCTCCGTCCTTAATCTTGGTTACGCAACGGCTTATGAGAAAACAGCTATACCATTAACGGTAGTTATGCGGGCAGGTACAGCATACAGCAGAAAACTTGAAAACGGTCTTAAACTACGCCTACTTACCGATATTCAGGCCGCTTCTAACGGCACCTTCTCAATTCCTGCCGGAATTGAAGCAGGAAGCAGATGGCTGACACTTCGAGGAGGCTGGAACATACTTCACGATACTCAGACATTTTCGGCAGGCCTTTCTATAAAGCTTTCTTCTATACAGTTTGATTATACATACGCCAACTTTACTGAAAATCTCAGTGATAACAGCATTCCGCAGCTTTTCTCTCTATCAGTCTTTCTGAACTGATGATTATTTAGCTATCTTCTATGGTCTTATGAAAAGACACAAGATTCTTGTAGTTAATTGGCGCGACATCAACAATCCTGAAGCGGGCGGTGCTGAAGTTCATTACCATGAAATTTTCAAACGGCTCAACAGGGACTCTTTTGACGTCACTGTTCTTGCTTCAACCTTTGAGGGTTGTGAAAGAGAATCTGTTATAGATGGAATTCCCGTATCAAGGCGCGGCAGCAGACTGCTTTTCAATTATTGGATTTATGCAAATATACATCGTTTTATAAAGGGCAGAAATTTCGATCTTATTGTTGATGACGTAAACAAGATCCCATTCTTTCTCTCAAGACTAACCAGAAAACCTGTTGTTTCAATATTTCACCACCTTTTCAGTTCAAGCATTTTTCATGAATGCTCATTTATTCCTGCAATGTATGTTTGGCTTTCGGAAAAACTTATCGGACCAGGGTATAAGAACTCACACTTTTCAGCTGTATCAAAAAGCACTTTTGATGAATTAGTCGGCAAAGGGTTGAAGCCTGAACTTGGAACCATAATACACAACGGGATAGATCTGCAGCGTTATACACCAAAACGTGATGAAATGGTGCCAAACCATCTTCTCTTTGTGGGCAGGATAAAGAAATACAAGAACACAGCATTTTTAATACCGCTATTCGCCGAACTTAAGAAAAGAATTCCTGAACTCACTATGACTATTGCCGGCGGTGGCGATTATCTGCCTCAGTTGAGACAGATGGCGGAAGCGCATTCAGGAATAACTGTTACAGGCTTTGTGAGTGAAGAGGAAAAAATCAGACTATACCGTTCTGCTGCGCTATTTGTAAACCCGTCTATTAAAGAGGGCTGGAGCATAACAAATATCGAGTCATGCGCCTGCGGAACTCCCGTTTTAGCAAGCGACTCTCCTGGTCTCAGGGATTCAGTAAAGTCAGGTTTAAATGGCGAACTTTTCCCATATAATGATTTAACTTCATGCGTAAGCAAGGCAGAAGAGCTGCTGAAGAACAGCAAAAAACTTTCTGAACTCTCATTTTGCGCAAGAACTTTTGCTGAACAATACTCTTGGGACAGATCTGCCGCTGAAACAACAGAATTCCTAAACAGATTTTTAAAATGAAAAAAATTGCAGTCCTCCTGCTTAAAATTGGTGTAACTGCTGCTCTATTTGTAATTCTATTCAGAAAACTCGGCTTTTCTGCAATATTTGACAGAGTGCTTTCTGCAGATCCCTTATATCTTGGCATCGGGTGTGCCGTCTTTTTTGTCAGTATTGTTCTTAGTGCGGTTCAATGGAATCTTCTGCTCAGCCACCAGGGAGTGGTTCTGGGCGAACGAAAAACATTTGTTCTTTACATGATTGGCCACTTCTTCAATAACTTTCTGCCAGGAGCAATGGGCGGCGATTT
>JAEUSG010000062.1 GCA_016788315.1 Fibrobacterota bacterium
ATAAAGCATTGTCACAAACATGCCCTTACGCATATTGGCGCACATCTGTTCATTAAGCTTTATTAATACCTCACGCGGAGAAAGAATTCCTGGAGCAATGGCCCGCATGCTGGCACGGGTAATTCCCATCATGAATGCACCAGTAATGCTTTTACCCGAAACATCGGCAATCACTATACCGAGATGAGAGTCATCTACATTGATAAAATCATAATAATCTCCGCCGACCTGCTTTGCTGCTTTATACCATGCAGTAATATCAATCTGTTCTGTATCCGGCAGCTTATCTGGGAGGAGAGCCGCCTGCAGAGATCTTGCGAGATCAAGCTCGTGATCAAGTCTTTGTTTAGCTACCAACTCCTGCTGTGCGAGATCGAGGTCACCTGTCATTCGATTGAATATCTCAGCCAGTTCGCCAAGTTCGTTTCGTGCTTCTATCTTAAAGCGGTACTTCAGGTCGCCCTTTCCAATCTTCTCAGCTCCATCTGCAAGAAGTGAAACCGGCTTAGTTACAAGCCGTACCCAAAACAGTGATGCTGCAAGACCAATTAGAAGCACAGCAATCGCAATTGTAATCATCTGACGGGCAGACTGATTAACCACTCTATTTATCGATTCTTCAGAAATGCCGATTCTGGCATATCCAATAGTTTTACGCGAAAAGTTTTCTATTACAGGTCTTGCATAATCAACAACTGCTTCGCCGTTCAGTGTTGTTTTATTAATCGATGATACTGTGCTTTTAATTACAGCTCTAGTAATATCATCAGTCAAAGTATCGCCAAGCTGATCTGTTTTATTATGAATCAGAATCTTTCCGGAAGAATCGGTAACAAAGATATATCTGATATCCTTCTCAGCATCATTCTTAACCATATCATTTATCATGTCATAAACATAGAGATCGTCTTCCAGGAGGATTGCATCCTTTGCAGCAGCAGCCAAATGAGCAGTCAGTGTCTGACCGACCGTTGTGCGCTCCTTTACAAGCACCTCTTTCTGCCCCTTTATTGTGAAAAAGAGAATAGAAGCGGCAAGTGCTGTTGTAAACAGAATAATAAAGATACCGAACTGAAGCCGGATAGGTATCCGTTTTTTTCCAATAATGGACATCATTTCTGTCCGGTGGGTTATTTTTTTCATTTCTGTTTCTTCGGCTCTTTTACCGCCTTTAAACTGTCAACCTGCTTTTCAAGCATCTCAATCTTCTTTTTCAGTCTATCAAGTACATTCTCCTGTTTTTCAAGCCTTGCAACTAGAGAAATTCTTGACATTGAGAAGTTGCCGGCTTTATCGGTTGCAGTCACATTAAAGATATTATCACCATCAGAAACTTTCAGAACTGCCGTGTAAGAGAAGGTTGCTGTGTCAATTTCAGCAGTTATTCCACCCGGTTCAATCTTTATTGTTGCAATATTTTCCTCATCAAACCTGCCGGTAAATGAGTAACTGTCTGTCGTAACCACTGATGCTACAGAAACTGGAGCAAGCCTTGGCTTTACTACATCGCGTGTTATAACAACCTGCTTCTGCGTGATATTTTTTAGTGTATCGGATGCAGTTACAGAAAAAACATTTCTCCCCTCCCGAAGTTTTCTTACTACAGAAAACTTCTGCCTTTTTGCGTCAAGAGAGACTGGTGCGCCCTGAGGAGATACTGTAACTTCCGACAAATCTGCAGATTGTACAGTTCCGGAAATATTAACTACGGAATCGGCGATAAATTCAGGCAGCAGATCAACTGATATCGCAGGCCCCTCATTATCGAGAAAGACCATCACCTCCGCAGAAACAACTCTTCCACTTGCATCTTCTGCTTTGAAAAGAAGAGAATTTTCACCGAATGAAGAGAGCATTACAGTTGCGCTAAATGCCCCTGTTGTTTTATCGACTGAAACAGGCTGTGATCCGGGGAAAACAGTAAGGGTCTTCAAAGGTGTCTCAGATATTACATTTCCGCGTACCAAAGCGGATCTATCTCTGACCGCTTTTGCAAACTGACCAAATTTTATTTCTGCTGGTTTGTCTGAAAAGACAACATGTCTGCGAAGCTCCATAGTGCGCCCACTTCTGTCAAAGGCAACAGCACGCACAAGATTTTTTCCGGGGAAAAGCTTAACTGTTCCCTCAAAGCGGCGGTCAGCAGGATTGATTACTGCAGCTACTCCGCCAGGATATAGTACAATCTTAGCAATATTTCTTT
>JAEUSG010000077.1 GCA_016788315.1 Fibrobacterota bacterium
CATGTCAAGGGAAGACTGGCGTTGGCTTTTGACTTCTTGTTCAAACTCGAATTTTCGAATTAAGTTGGAGATTTCTTCTATTCCACTCTTCAATTTAATATTCCAAAGACATCTTTGGAAGACGGACCTTTTTTTGTCACATTAGCGGCTGATAACAGATCCTTTTTCCCGGAAAAATCGGTCAGAAATGCGCAAAAATGTATTCCCAGCACGGGAATCGAACCCGTGGCACCGAGGTGAGAGCTCGAGATGTTACCACTACACCAGCTAGGAATTTGTTGGAAATGTCGAATTGGTGTGACCAATAGACACTAAGAAATACTTCTAGCCCAGAATGGGTAGACGTTAGAAGTATGAGGGTAAGGTAAAGACTGATTTATTGGACAAATGAATGGAAAAAAGGTGGAAGCGGCAGGCCAAAGGGAAAAAGTAGATGAAGGATCGGCGAATTCGACATCTACCTACCCCCCCTCCTGTTCTGAAGGTTCTTCCGGTTGTTGATCAGTCGAGTCCACTTGATGGGCAGTGGTGAAGAGTTGAGTCCACTTGATGGGCAGTGGTGAGAGATGATGAAGATTGATCTTTCACTTGACGTGCAGTGGTGAAAGATGGAGAAGGTTGGTCTCTCACTTGACGTGCAGGGGTGAGAGATGGAGGAGATTGGTCTTTCACAGTGGTGAAAGATGAAGAAAGTTGGTCTTTCACAGTGGTGAAAGATGAAGAAGATTGATTGGCAGGATCGGAAACTGTCGCTGCGAAAGATTGACTTTCTTCGAACTCCCCCTCGTCCAAGATGATGACGACGTTGACGTTGGGCCAGGTGATGAAGTAAGAAAGTCAGAATGAGCTGGGTGGGTGATACGAGCTGGGAGAAAAGATGACCGAGAAATCGCAGATTCGCGACTTGCTCGTGCAGTACCACGTGATTGAATACACCCAGTTGTGTAAAATGCGACGTGTAAGATTCTTAGTATCAGTGCTGGGTCTGAATCGACCGAACAAGCACAGAAACTGACAAGAAGAAAAAAACAGGAACAACAGCGTTTTCTACGTCTCTAGAATGGTTCGAGCGACACGTTCAGCCGAAAAACGTGCTCGTGAGATAACCTGATGAGATAGACGTATAGAGAGCTGCTTGCGAAGCAATAGAACACGAGTTGAGTCAAAACCTTGTCTGGTGGAAGAAATCGAGAATTACGATCCGACCTGGACGCCACTTATGTCGAATTGGTGTGACCAATAGACACTAAGAAATACTTCTAGCCCAGAATGGGTAGACGTTAGAAGTATGAGGGTAAGGTAAAGACTGATTTATTGGACAAATGAATGGAAAAAAGGTGGAAGCGGCAGGCCAAAGGG
>JAEUSG010000121.1 GCA_016788315.1 Fibrobacterota bacterium
GCACCAACTAGAAGAAGCTGGCCGATGGTTGTTGTAAAAAGCGGCATCACCATATCAGGATCGAGTAGATAAATACCCAAAAGCATAACTGCCGGTAGAAGAGCAAGCACAATGCCCTGCATTTTTCCCTGTGCGGTAAGAGAGCGGATTCTGCCTTCAAGTACCCTTTTCTCGCGGATTGAAGCCGCAAAGGAGTCTAGAGTCGATGACAATGAACCACCAGTTTCCTGAGAAACTGAGATAGCTGTGCATAGTGTTGTGTATTCCGGCGAACCAATTCTTTCAGCAAGCCTGCTCAATGCATCAACAAGAGAAATACCCAGTTCAGTTTCCCGTAAAGCATGGTAAGCCTCGTCAGAAAATGGGGCGCCGCAACGGAGTGCACTCTCTTCAAGGGCCTCTTTAAGGCCAGCCCCTGCCCGAACTGCATCAGCAAGGCGCTGCGCCACTTCAGGTAATTGGAGTTCAAGTTTGGCAGCCCTTTTTCGCCTATTGGCTTTGCTGAAGAACAATGCTAACGGGAAACGGGATGAAGTGAAGTGAAATTGAGCCTCTTTAGCAGATAAAGCTGTAACAAAAGCGCTATAACGTTTCGACAGTTTTATAATAAATGGATAGGCGGTATAACAGAACAGAAGCAGGGCGATGAATATTAAAACAGCTGCCAGTATTTGCATTTCATGGAATTAGACCTGCAAACTGACAAATTTATCCAAATTATGATCATATTTGAAAATTTCACGTAATTTTACAGCATCATCATCCATACCGCACAATTCGGTAATAGAAGTAATCTTTCTTCTGCCATCAACAAGGCGGGTCTGCTGAACAATTACATTAACTGCCGAAGAAATCTGTTCGCGGATTGCCCTGACCGGCAGCTCAACCCCTGATAAAAGCACCATAACTTCAAGCCTGCGAACCATATCAATGGGTGTATTAGCGTGGCCGGTTGTAAGCGAGCCGTCATGTCCGGTATTCATAGCCTGAAGCATATCAAGCGCCTCTCCGCCACGGCACTCACCTATCACAATTCTATCGGGACGCATACGAAGTGCATTCCTTACAAGATCGCGAATAGCTATAGCACCTTTTCCCTCAAGATTGGCCGGTCGGGATTCGAGGCGAACCACGTGCTCTCCGGGCAGAGAAAGTTCTGCGGCATCTTCTATGGTTACAACTCTCTCATCATCAGGAATAAACGACGCAATTATGTTCAACAGGGTAGTTTTTCCTGAGCCGGTACCGCCGGAAATGACAATGTTTTTACGGGATTTTACAGCATTTTCCAGATAGTCAAGCATAGCCCTGTCTGCGCTGCCGAACTTTATCAAATCGTCCGGAGTAAGTCTCTTGTTTGAAAATTTTCTGATGGTAATTATCGGACCATCTAAGGCAAGCGGCGGTATAACCGCATTTACGCGGGAGCCATCCTTTAATCTTGCATCAACTATGGGTGAACCATCATCAATTCGCCTGCCAAGCGGCAGAACAATTCTTTCTATAACCTCTCGAACATGGCGGTCTGAAGTAAACGTACTTTCAGCCCTAACCAGTTTACCTGAACGTTCAACAAAAACGTTATCAGGACCATTTACCATTATTTCTGAAACTGTCGGGTCGCTTAAAAGCGGTTCAAGCGGGCCTAGGCCAAGTATGTCGGCAATTAGTGAGTCTGCAAAAACAAGTCCATCTGCACCTAACTCTTTCAAAAGCAGTGTTTCAACCTCTTTTCTAATACGTGAATCCAGCTCATTACGATCCATGTTTGTCAATTCAACCCTGTCAGCATTCATTGCAGCTAAAATCAGAGCATTTAGACGCTGCCGTTCGGCAGTTGAAAGCTTTTTGCCGAAATTTTCAGTACCTGATGATATCTTTACGTCAACGCCGCCTATTCTAAGGAGCGAAGATGGAAGAAGAACTGATTCCTGAACTCTTTTACCGTCGACATAAACACCATTTGTACTTCCGAGATCACGGATAATAACTGTTTCAGCCTGAAAATCTATTTCGGCGTGTATTGAAGAGACTGTTGTGTCGGAGATGATAAATTCACAAAGGTCAGAACGACCGATCTTCTGAATACCGCTTTTTAGTTTGTAAACTAGAGGTTTTCCGTTTAAATCTTTAACGGCCGGTACTGCCAAAACCATCTGCGCCTCGTTTGGTGTCGGATAGTTCTGCACATTCCTGAACTGTCCAGCCGGTATCTTCCTGCTTGCGGATAATCATTTGGGCGATTTTCATTCCAGGTGCAATTTCAGCAGGAACACCGATTCGGTGCTGCGTCATAACTACAATTATTTCACCGCGATAACCATTGTCGACTATGCCGCCATGAACAGCCCAGCCAGCTTTACCCATTGAGGAACGGTTTGCTATTTCAGCCCAATAACCTACAGGCAGCTCTATCGCAATGCCTGTGCCTACTTTGATCATATTGTCAGCTAATGGTGTAACTGTATTTGCATAAAGGTCCCAGCCGATATCAGTACCCGACCTCGCTGGAAGAAGCGCTTCAGAATTTAGTCTGCGTATTTTAATTTCGTTCATAAAATTATTTATTAAATCTCTTTCGGATAGTCTTGAAAGTATCATGAATTTCAAGGAAAACATCAACAATATCAGGGTCGAAATGTTCGCCTCGTTCGGCGGCGATAATGTCGCAGGCGGCTTCATGTGAGAAGGCACGTTTATAGCACCGTTTTGAAACAAGTGCATCATAAACATCAGCAAGCGCAACAACACGGGCAGAGAGAGGAATCATCTCTTCTTTTAATGGCTTGCCTACCCCCTCTTCGACTATCATTATATCATCTTTGAAGATATTTGGATAGCCCTTGCCATTCCATTTCTGGTGATGGTGGTAGGCAATCTCCTTACCAAGTGAAAAGAATGTTCTGAAATTAAGTTTGCGCTCAAGCTCACCAATAACATTGCCACCGAGAATTGTATGCATCTTCATGATTTCAAATTCGCGGTCTGTCAGTTTGCCCTCTTTAAGCAGAATTTCATCTTTAATGCCTACTTTGCCGATATCGTGCAAAGGGGCAGAGATGAATATTTCTTCGACATATGAAGGGGTGATATACTTTTCATATTTCTTTTTTGTTGCAAGATGTTCAGCAAGCAGCTTGCTGTAATGAGCCATACGGTTAACATGGTCGCCGGTATCAGGGTCACGCGCCTCTGCTATGCGGGTAAAACCAAGAACAGAGACATTCTGAGTCTCTTTAACCTGATTTATTCCTTCAGAAATGCGGACACTCAAATTCCTGCTCGTCATAACAAACGCCCGTTTGGCAATTGTGAGAAGGAAAAATGGTGGAATCCATGGAATAACAATTAGAAATGGTATTACAACTGGTTTAGCAGAAACAAAGTTGATGGCCGATCCTAATACATCACCGCCAGCAACAAACGCTGCTAAAAGTGCTGCGAGGTAGAAAAAGACAACAATGACTGATGCTCCCAAAATGGGCTTTTTTACTAGAGGATCTAACAGTTTTTCAATTTTTGTCGGCATCTATTTTAGATTTGAAAAGAAGGTGTCTTCAGATGTGTGAACAGGTATTATCTTTTCGATACATAGAATCCGTAAAATTTCCATGATAAACGGAGGAGGTTCAAAAATCACCATTTTCCCATTATCAGCAGCAATTTTTTTCTGCCATGATATAAAAAGACTTACTGCAGAACTATTAAGAAATGTTGTATTAGCCAGATTAAGACCAATATTAATTTCACCCTTCTTAATAAGATCCAGGATTGCTTCTTTCAGCTTATTGAAATTGTCCAGCTCATTGATATCTCCATCGATATCAATTATCGTATATGGGTCCCTTCGGCGAACATGCAGTTCCATTTAATTGGCTCCTTGAAGGATGTAAATATTTTACCTTTCATAATATAATAAAAACCAACTACTTTTAGGTACATGGATCATACAGCTAAAAAGAGATTCGGTCAGCACTTTCTAACTTCCGCCAGAATTATAGAGCGGATAATAGACGCTTCAATTCCCGGAGAGGGTGATGCAATTGTTGAAATCGGCCCCGGTCAGGGTGCAATAACTGGCGATCTTATAAAAAAACATCATAATACATTTACAGCTATTGAGCTTGATAGAGATTTAATACCACTTCTAAAAGAACGATTCGGGTCAATTGAACGCTTTTCAATCATCGAAAGCGATGTACTGAAGGTTAATTTTGCCGATTGTGCACCTGATAAACGACAACTAACCATAGTCGGCAATCTGCCATATAATGTCGGAAGCATAATAATTCTTAAAATGGCCGAAGAGCGTGAAGTAATCCGGAAAGCCTATGTAATGCTCCAGAAAGAGGTTGGTGAAAGACTAACTGCCATTTGCGGAACGTCCGAATACTCCTTCTTATCTGTGGCAATACAGACCTTTGCCACAGTAAAACGGCTGTTTACCATTCCTCCAGGGGCATTCAGCCCTCCACCTAAAGTAGACTCTGCATTTCTGGAAATATCATTCAGCCACGAACCGGATATGCCAAAAGACTACAAACGATATACATCAATAGTGTCCAACGCCTTTTCTCAAAGGAGGAAAAAGGTCATCAATGTACTCTCCCGCCACTACGACAAGGATACAATTGCAAAGTTTTTCGCTGACAATTCAATTAACGAAAATGCAAGGGCTGAAAACCTGACCGTTAAAGACTACATCAGACTGTATGAGACACTACAATAACGTTCCTGCCTTTCTCTTTTCGATGCTGCTAATTGCCTGTGTGCCAACATTTCCAATTAACTCAAATTTAACGGGTGAATTTCAGCAAGGTGAATACCACCGCAATTATTCAATAACAGGTAAAATTGAAAATGTCCGCGATAGCCAATTGTCAAACATGGATACGATTGCACTAAGCTATTCGCCTTCCAGATTTACAGACAATACATCGGCATCATTTTATACAACAATTGATCTGGTATCCCCATGGAGAAATTCAATAATATCAAGCTTATCATTCCTGCTGAATGGGCGTGGCTCCGGTTCTGCAGATCTTAGTTCAAAATCCTGGGAAAATGAGTCGGACAGATTGCGGGCAGTTGTCAGAACGGCAAGCACACCAGTCTCTTCACTAAAGCTTACCTTTGACGGAGGAATACAGTCTACCGGCTGGAGATCGCCTGGAATCAATGAAAGAAGAAACGGCCCATTTTATTCATTTGGAGCCGAGTACTCTAATAGAATTGATACAGGTCTCGTTGACAGCATTTCAGCATCTATCAGCGATGCACGTACATTTATTGATGAAGACCGATACATCAATACCAGTGCATCGGCAGCCCTTGAAAAACACTTCAAGGACAAAAACCTCATTAAGCTAAATGGTTTCTTTAATCTTAAGAAAAATGAGCAGCCGTTCACTATAACCACAGGAAACATAGATTACGCTTTTAAAACTCTCTGGGAGAAGAACGGCGAAAACTACCGCCATGAGTTTCAGCTTTTGACAGAGGGGACAAGTCAGAGTTTTGAAGGCAACGAGGCAAACGACAGAGCGATAACATGGCGCGGTTTTGAATACTCACCTTTTTATATTAGACAGCGCCTGAGGATAAAGGGAAACGCATCATACTATTCATATAATACAGAGTTTGTTCCACAACTAACACTTCCCGACAGGCCTGGTGCTGCTGAATTAATTTTTGCATCTGCAAAACTTGGCAATGAAGATCGCGCCAACATAAACGTTTCTACAAAAGTTGCATACGCTTTCAGTGAGATTATGCTATTAAGCCTATCAGCCCAAAAAAGTGCTTTCAGATATGACTATCCTTTTGAGTATACCAATCTGCTCGGAAGACTTGAGAAAAACTTCGATCAGCGTGACATTGTTTACGACAATGATTCGCTTTCCTTTAGATTCCCTGCCGTTGATACTGGAACATTCACAATTGCCCGTTCAACAAGAATACTTAATTATCTTTCCGGCAAAAGATCTGAACAGAACAGAGCATCAACAGCATATACATTCCGACTTGAGCACGCAACATCAATGTACAGAATGGCAGGTACTGTTACACGCATATCGCTTATCGTAAACGACGACAGTCTTTATTATCCTGCAGACTTCAAACCTGCTGGTAGATTTACAAGAAGAAGAGCGCTCTACAATATATCTGATCTTAATTTCATACCGGGGTTTAAACAGGAAAGTGATTCTGCAGCAATTGAGATTAATCTTGCTTACAACGAAGAGGGTGATCTTTCAAACAATGGTGAACGACAATTCGTTCGCAAACGGGCAGCAGAAGAGGCGCTTCTCTCGTTCCGGCTGAACAAATCATTTACATTCGGCCTTCAGATTTATGCCACCACCTCATTTTCAAGATACAGACTGTTTACAGCTTCACCGAACGTTATCATACCTGAAGGTCAAATCGATAAAGCGTATAGAAAAATATTTAGAATTCCAGAACTGTTAACTGCGGCTGACCTTTCAGCTAACAGAGATATCAGTGCCGGGGCTCTTTTTGTAAAACGACGCACTCAGCTATCTTTAACTGTCAGCTCAAAAACTGTTGATTTTAACAGAACAAGAGTAAGAGATTACATAGCAATAGGTTTTAACGGAGCGGTATCATTTTGAAAAAATTATTACTTACAATGCTTATCCTTATGTTCACACAGTGCACACTGTTTGCTCCGAGAGATTCCGAACCGCCTACCGCCGGCTCTTCAGAGGTGGCTGACAGCTATCAGAAACTGCTTACACTTTTTGAAAGCGCCTTAACAAGCAGCGATCCAGATATGGCTGCAGGTCTTCTCGATAATGATTTTTCCTTTGCCGCCGACTCACTCGATTCAGCATCACTTAATGCTTCGTTCAGAACTTGGGATCGTTCAAGGGAGGTACTTTTCCTCCGCACACTGCTTTCGGGAACAAAGCCATTACCAACCAATATTTCCAGCACAACTTCGATAGTTACGTCAACAGG
>JAEUSG010000125.1 GCA_016788315.1 Fibrobacterota bacterium
TTAAGAAAGGAACACAATGAAAAAAATTACCGCAATTTTTATGATAGCAGTTCTTACGTTGTCCGCATTTGCTGCTAAAGATCTCGGAAGCAGCAAACCGCTCTCAAATCAGGCCTCATTTGTTGAATCATTCAACTCATCCGAAGTAACCATCCAGGCAACTGGCCTCGGCGGTAAAAAGGGGTGGTTCGATGATGCAGATAAAAATGCCTGGCTCGATTCCCGTAAAGCCGCTGTTCAGTTCGTTCTCCTTGGCGGAACAGATCCGATGCTCACAACACCGGATTCCAAAAACAAGTTCGAAGCCATTGCAGAAGAATTCTACAAAGGCGAAAATATCAATAAGTACATTTCATGGGAAGCTGACAAAGTCAACTCCGTCATGAAAACCACTCTTCCTAACGGCGACAAGGGCGTTAAGTTTACAAAGCTCTACCGTGTAAACAAACAGCTCCTCCGTGAAGACATGGCTGCCAAAGGCGTTGTAGTATCTCAGGATGCCCTTGCAAGTGCTCAGGGAAACCCAATCATCATGGTTATCCCCGAAACACCAAAGGGACAGACACCTCTCCAGGTGTTTGACTCCAATCCGCTCGCACGCCACGCTGCAGCTGTTATCGAAAGCTACCTCACAGCCAGAACCTACGAAGTACAGGTTCCACGCGCTGCTGAACAGCTTAACGATATGTCCAAAATGCAGGCTGAAGTAAAAGGCGCTGAAGAGGATATCGCTTACCAGATTGCTCTCGCTCTCGGTTCAGACGTTTATATTGTCTTCAACGGCAGTGTAACTAACGGCAAAGCAAGCGTTCAGGTTAAGGCTTACGAAACCACTACAGCAAGACTTCTCGGTACAGAAACCGGCTACAGCGCTACACGCGCCGGTGCCGCTATGGAACCGCTTGTTGAAGAAGCCATTAACGACGCTATCGAGAAGGTTCTATCACGCGTTACTGCCTACTGGACAAAAGATCTCAACGACGGTATCCAGTACAAACTCATCTTCAACATCACCGGCAACTTCGGTGAAGTTCAGGAAGTACAGGACGCCATCTCTGATATCATCGAAGGCGATTTCGCAAAGAGCAAAGAAAATGTCGCAACTGACAAAACTATGGACTACCTTGTCTGGGCAAAGAAAGATGAATTCTCAAAAGCAAGAAATGTTATGAGACACATCCAGAAGAAGCTCAAGGGAACTGCAAAGGTAACACAGATTGTTCTTAACAAAAAGCTGATTATTGTCGGCGTAAGCGAAGAATAAGAAAACAGTTTCAGATAACAAGATTCACACAAACAGGCAGGGGTTCAAAATTTTGAACCCCTGCCTGTTTTTTTTGCGTCGAACATCCAGTTTGACATAAAACGGTGGCTTCGAGTTGCCTCGGTTTATGCAACCGAGGCCCTCAGCCACCGGGAGTCAGAGACAACTGCGCTATGTTTTGATGTGCATATCACAAACTGTGATATCCCACGACGCATCCATTTTCAACTATACGCACGGTCATTTCGACTCACCTTTTCAGTATTGGATGAACTCAATGACCATGGGGTACTTAACTGATTTGGAATTAAATCATAAAACAAAAAAAAGGCATGGGTTCCAGGAACGGTGCCCTCGATACATTTCTACTCACCTAACGGTTCGTAGAAACACTCGGTCACCGGGAGACAGAGATGTAAAGCGCAATATCAAACGGTTTCCACCAAATTTCATGTTTCAACTATAAAAGTAAAAGTTAAAATCTTGAAATAGCAATCTGCGATATCAAGTTAGAGTGGCAATGCGGACATTCGATCAGACTTATTGCATTGGTTCCTTCGGTGGCTGAAAACCAAAGATAGCTGCAACCGATGCAACTCGAGACCACCTTTTTAACTAAATTTGATTATATTAGTAACATGAAAAAGAAACTGTACGTCGAAACATCTGTCTGGATCAGCTTGAGCATGATGATCGCCCAGAATGGCGTGAAACAGCGGAAAAGTTCCTTAACGCGTTATATTTGGGCATATATGAAGCCTATGTTTCCAATATTGTAATTGATGAAATCCTCGCAACTCCTGACGAACAAAAACAAATACGACTCGGAGCACACATAAATAAAAGTAACTCTACTATACTCTCAATGAGTGATGAAAGTGAAGCACTGGCAGAACAATACATGGAAACAATCTTCGGTGGAAAAACATCTCTTGGCTTATATCGTGACTGCGCTCATGTAGCACTAACAACAATTCATGGGATAAAGCATCTCGTCAGTTTTAATTGCAAACATCTTGTTAATGATCGACGTATTGATGGATTTAATGCTATTAACATTAAGAACGGGTACGACCACATTGTAGATATTGTTACACCGCACAAGTTCATTTCAGAAGCAGAATAGGAGTATTTCCATGAACTACGGTAAAGCACTTGAAGAAGTTTGGGAATGGCGTGAATCGTTTTCTAAGGAACTAGAAAATATACCTCCTAAAGAACGTGTGCGCTATATCAACGAAAAAGCTATGAATGGTTGCAAAAAACTTGGCATCAAGTGTCCAGTTCAGTCAAACGAACCATTACATGTGTAAAAATTTTAGATAACCACCCTTCAGATCGAAGGACAGTCGTCACGGGTTTTGCTGCACTCTCCCACCCACTTGTCCTGAGCAATGTCAAAAGGACAAGCGCACAATAAAATTTACAACATTCTGCACTTGAGCAATCACTACTTAGATCGCAATTTGCGATCTCAAAATAGAAACGGTGACTTCGAGTTGCCTCGGTTTATGCAACCGAGGCCCTCAGCCACCGGGAGACAGAACGTCAAACGCCTAATCTTGAAATCACAATTTGTGATATCAAATTTGAGTGCATACTGAACTGGTCACAAATTGTGACCAGTTGACAAAAATAAAACACTCTTCCACAATGCCCTACGTTTTCACCGAAAGTGGTGTCGCTATGCTTTCTAGTGTACTCAACTCTAATAAAGCCATTGAGGTAAATATTCGAGCTTTTATACAGCTCAGAAAAATGATCGGCCAACATGAAGTTTTAAGAATTGCAATTGAGGGTTTAGAAAAACGAACAGATAAAAATGAAAGAGATATCCATCTTGCTCTAAACTACCTTAGAGAGATTCTATTCCCGGCTGAAAAAGAAGTTCCTGAAAAGAGTAATAAAATGGGATTTATACAAAATAAAAAGTAGTGCGTCTTACATTCTTTGAGGTCACAATTTGCGATCTCAAAACAGAAACGGTGGCTTCGAGTTGCCTCGGTTGACACAACCGAGGCCCTCAGCCACCGGGAGTCAGAGAAACTTATACTATGCTTTATGAGCATATCACAAACTGTGATATCCCCCGACGTACCCATCTTCAGCTATGCGTACGGTCGTCGAGTTCATCCACGGTTAGAGATATAAGTCAAGACAACATTGTGCGCACTATACACATTACAGCCCATATGCGGTCAAGGTGAAATAGGAAATAAGCAGCGAAAAATATTTTTAGTTAGCTTAAACTTGTATGATGATTTTACTAAATATGCAAAAATTTATTTACACAACCACACCAAAGCATTAATATATCTCTTTTTTTTGTGGCCTTAAATTAATCACCAACTATTGTTCTAAATGTATTTCTATCATAGGTAATCAATATTACACACCTTATCAATAGACCATGTGCTGATATATATGTAGAGCCAAGATTATTTTAGAGCAAGTAAAATTGCAACAACAGCAAAGATTCCAATTCCTACTATCCAACCAACAATCATTCCTCTTACATAGATAAAACCCATAGGATTCTTGATTTCAGGTTTGTTAATCTCAGATTCCAAATAGTTACAGAGTTTATTGACTCGCATATCTTGAGTCTCGATTATAGTTTTGTTAATCTCAGATTCCAAATCGTATTTATGTTTGTTCATTTTATTTTCGTGTTTGCCACTGCATAATTACGTTTCGCCACAACCAGTACCAGGCCACCTTCTGCCAGACTGTTCAATCCCATAAGTTTTGCAACTGTGGAATATTGAATAGTTAATTATAAACATATAACAAATTGCACACTGACCACAAAAGTACAAACAAAACAAAAAAGACGGACACATAGGTCCGTCTTTTCAAATGATCTTAATAATCGTTAAAATTATCTGACAATAGAAATTGTCTGTGACTTTACATCCTTACCATCTGCAATCTTAATTACATAAGCGCCGTTTGGGAGAGTGTTTCCATTAACATCACAGCCATTCCACATTGCTTTTCCGTTTACACCGTTAAGTGTTGCTATAAGTGCGCCGGAGATTCCGTATACCTGAACAGGCAGATTTGCTGCTGTTCCGTATGTGATTACAGATGAAGATGTGAATGGGTTTGGATTTGCTGCAATTTTAAGTGATGAACCTACAACCATGTATTTTTCAACACCGCTTACTGCTGTTCCGTTTGGATCCCAGCTCAATTTTGCACTGTTTGTGTAGAAACGGATTTCACCACCACCGCCAGCAGCACGAGTGATAGCAAGACCGCCCATTCCACCCAAAAGATCAACCAACATCTGCTGATCAAGAACTGCATAGCAAAGCTGATAAACGCCACCTATTGCAGTATCTTTGCGAATTGTTAACCCAACGGAATTATTGTGAGATCCCCCGTTACCGTTTATTACATCAAGCAGTGTTGATGCGTTATTCCCTGCAACCCATGGTGTTGGTGTGCTTGCACTGTAAGCGCGATATCTGTGACAAACAGAACCTTCCTGTGCAGTTTCAGTTGCAGAGCCGGTTACCCAAGTGCCAGGTATGGTTGAAATACGTGTTTCGAATTCACCATCGTCGTAATTATATGTAACATTTGATGATGTGTACTTGTACTGTCTGACATAAAGAGTACAAGGCATTTTTGGAACTCTTGAACCGAGATCAAACCTGGAAAGCATACGGTAATAATCCGGATCTTTTCCAACACGGCAGGAACCTTTTCCACCTGCATTGTTATTGCTCTCACCTGAATAACTGCAAACCTGTGTGGATGTGCCATTCACATAGGACTGTGCCAGCAACATCGATGCTGCTACCATAACAGCTAACATAAAACGCATTTGAACCTCCTTAAGAAAATTTATTTCATTGTGTAGTATCATACAATAATAGAAAATATCTCTCAAAGACAAGTATTTTATATAGATTTACCTGGAACGGGCTGAATAAGCTATATTTCTTGAAAAATTCAACTGGAGGAGTTATGATTTTAGCTAAATTTGTGGCATTTTTGTTACTTGTTTCCGTTTCAGTAATAATTGCCATTCCAGCATTCCCAGGTGCAGAGGGATGGGGCGCAAACAGTCTTGGAGGAAGAGGTGGAAAAGTAATCCACGTTACTAAACTAACTGCTGGCGGAACTGGTAGCTTGGCGGCGGCGGTTGCTGTTTCTGGCCCAAAGATTATTGTATTTGACACAGGTGGTGTTATTGATCTGATGAATCAACCAATTAGAGTAAGTTCTTATACAACTATTGCAGGACAAACTGCTCCTGGCGGTATCACTCTAAAAAATGGCGGTGTCTATACGGTAAGTGGCGCAACCAACGTAGTAGTACGTCATATACGTGTACGCAGAAGCGCTGATATGGCTGATGGAGATTGCATGAGATTTGAAAATGCAACAGATTGTATATTTGATCACATGTCCGGAATGTGGTGTAGCGACGAAATACTTGACTTTGTGCGTTGTGCAAGAATAACTGTCCAATACACCTCAATATCTGAACCAGGATCATGTTTCGAAAAGTATGGCAGCGGTGCTGGCTATGGTAATACTAGAACAGGTATTCTTGGAAACACAATTACCGGAGGCATTACTTTATATCGTTGTCTGTTGAGTGATCACTCTAAACGTTCGCCCTACCTATCCAATGAGGCAGCATCTTCTCCTGGTCAGACGTTTGAACTTATAAATAATTTCTTTTATAACTGTGCGCAGGCAAGCGGCGAATCGTTTGACAACAACAACATTCCTCTGAACCTTGTGTCGAACTACTATAAGATTGGTAGAAACACAACAATTTTCACACCCTATTTCATGCATAAAGGTTCTGCTTCAAAAATAATGCGCGTTCACGCAACTGGTAATTATCATCACACGCAACCAACGATAACTAAGCCATCAGCATTTTTTGACTCAACTACAGTTTCATCTTTTGTTGACACATTCATTACTCCTCGCAAAACTACAAACATTATGACAGCTCAAAATGCGATGCAGGAAGTATTCAATTATGTGGGCCCCTTCCCAAGAGACAATGCAGACCATAGAGTATGTACAGAGACCCAGTACGAGGACAAACCAACTGCTGCTGCATGGATGGTCAGTTGCGCAGCTCTGAATGACACACTAATGACCTACAAAGGCCCCAAAATTGTCGACACAGACAAAGATGGTATGAGTGATTCATGGGAAACAACCAGAGGTTTCAATCCGAACGACACTGCTGATTATAAAACAATAATGCCAAGTGGATATATGGCCATTGAAGCTTATATCAACGAGCTTTCTGACACACTCGTAGCACGCAGGCAACTGGTTAGTGAGAAGCAGAGCCTTATCGCCTTTGCGCCAAGCAATAATGATTTACAGCTTACACCAAACCCATTTTCATCAACTGTAACATTCATGTATAAAGTTGAACCTTCAAAGGCTTACACAGTAGCAGTTTGGAATCTGGCCGGCCAATGTGTATTCAAGAAAAGTATGACATCAGGCAACAGCACTACAGCAAGCCTAACATGGAATGGCTTGTCAAATAGCGCACAGTCTCTTCCAGCAGGAAACTATATGGTAACTGTTGTTCAAGGCAAACAGAAACTGGCAAAAAGACTTGCTCTAATCCGGTAATTTTAAGTGAGTTTACAACAAGAAGCAGCACGCAGAAGAACATTCGCAATCGTTTCACATCCCGATGCAGGAAAGACTACTCTAACAGAGAAGCTCCTGCTTTACGGTGGTGCTGTCCAGTTAGCTGGCTCTGTTACTGCGCGTAAACAGGACAGAGCAACTGTTTCCGACTGGCTTGAAATCGAACGCAAGCGCGGAATCTCTGTAACATCAACGGTGCTCTTCTTTGACTATGACGGACACAAAATCAATCTGCTTGACACCCCTGGCCACAATGATTTCTCTGAAGACACTTACCGTGTATTAACAGCCGTTGATTCTGTTATTATGGTTATTGACGGCGGTAAAGGTATTGAGAAGCAGACCAAAAAACTCTTTGAAGTATGCCGCAGACGTAAGATACCTGTTTTTACATTTGTAAACAAAATGGATCGCCCTGCAATGGATACCCTTTCAATTTTAGACGAAATTGAGAGTGTACTTAATATCAAAGTTTACCCAATGAACTGGCCTCTCGGATCAGGACCGGACTTTAAAGGTATCTGG
Source organism: Fibrobacterota bacterium (assembly GCA_016788315.1). Lineage (GTDB taxonomy): Bacteria > Fibrobacterota > OXYB2-FULL-49-7 > OXYB2-FULL-49-7 > JAEUSG01 > JAEUSG01. Next base: position 7,439 of record JAEUSG010000125.1, read on the forward strand.
GACAGACAGACAAAACTCGCTCATCTATTTCAACGAACCGTTGGCGGAGCATATAAGGCGCCTGTATCAACCCATGGTCTTAGTGACCCTTTTATAAAAGACATAATGGATGATCTTGTTTACAAAACTGTTTGTGAAGAGGTTGAGATTGTTGAGGCCACCGGCGCTGAATTTGACGAGGAGGCGGTATTGCGCGGCGAAACTACCCCTGTCTTTTTTGGAAGTGCTGTAAACAACTTCGGCCTGCAATTACTGCTTGACGGTTTCGTAAAATATTCACCTTCTGCGCAGCCGCGAATATCTGAGGGTACAGTAATAAATCCGGAAGATGAGCGCTTTTCAGGTTTTATCTTTAAGATTCAGGCAAACATGGATCCGCGCCATCGAGACAGAATGGCTTTTGTGCGGATTATATCGGGCAAATTCTACCGCGAAATACCTGTAACTCATTGCAGAACTGGAAAAAAGATTAGACTCTCGAACACAAATAATGTTTTCGGTCGTGAGAGGGTTTCTATCGACGAAGCTTTCCCTGGCGACGTAATCGGTGTTGTCGGCGGCGATTTCTTTTCTATCGGCGATACTCTCAGCGATGACCCTACGATTAAATATGCTGAAATCCCCCGCTTTCCACCGGAGTGTTTTGCGTTCATTCACAATCCCTCCCCCGCAAACTTCAAGAAATTCCAAAGCGGATTGGATCAGCTTGTTCAGGAGGGGTTGGTTCACCGTTTCTATTTGTCAAAGTCCTACCAGAAAACACCTCTATTGGCTGCTGTAGGTCCTTTGCAGTTCGACATGGTTCAGTTTCGCCTGGAATCAGAGTACGGCGCACCTTCACGCGTTGAACGGGCCTCCTGGACAATAGCACGCTGGATAGAGGGAAAAGATTACGATAAAGATGCGCTTAGTCTTCCGTACGGCAGCGAATGGGCAATAGATGGCGATGATCGCGATGTGCTTCTGTTTAACAGCGAATGGCATCTTGACTCTTTCAGAGAAAAGAATCCTAAACTTAATCTGACTGAATATCCATAGGTTACCTGCACTATGTCATCTAAAGACTCAAAGAAAAAGAGAGCAGCACTTTTATCGATAATATCGAACTCCTCCCTCGTTATTGCAAAACTTGTGATCGGTTTTTCGACAGGCGCGGTTTCCATTATTTCCGAAGCAATTCACTCCGCTGTTGATCTGGTAGCATCTGTAATTGCCTACTTTGCCGTGCGTGCATCCGGTAAGCCAGCAGATAAGGATCATCCATTCGGCCATGGTAAATATGAAAACCTCTCAGGCGCTATAGAAGCACTACTCATATTTGTAGCAGCATTCTGGATTATGAAAGAGGCGCTGCATAAACTCCAAAATCCACAACACCTTGAAGTTTTAGGCCCTGGAATTATTGTAATGGCAGTTTCTGCAATCGCAAATATCCTTGTTTCAAGGTATCTTTTCAAAGTAGGAAAAGAGACCGACTCCATGGCTCTTGAGGCTGACGCCTGGCATCTTATGACAGATGTCTACACTTCTTTCGGTGTAATGGCCGCCCTTGCTTTTATGTGGATAGGCCACCATTTGCGTCCCGATCTGCCCTGGGAATTCGTTGATCCGATTGCAGCGCTATTCGTCTCTGCACTCATCCTGAAAGCGGCATGGGATCTTACCAAACAGGCAATTTCTGTGTTGCTGGATGAAAAGCTGCCCGATGACGAAGAGCATCTTATCCGTCAGCATATTACAGAATATGCACCAACTGTACGAGGTTACCATCGGCTTCGTACCAGGAAATCAGGCGGACACAGACTTGTGGAATTCCACATGCTAGTTGACGGAACAATGTCTGTTATGCAATCACATTTGATTTCAGATAAACTCATTAACTCTATACATGAACACTATCCCGACACTACAGTTACAATACATATCGAACCGTGCGACGACCGTTGCGATGATGATTGCGCTGGTGATGGATGCATGCTTTCAGATATATCGCGAAATGGTGTTAAGGAACATATCCAAAAGTCTACCAGACCCCAAAGCCTTTAAGCAGACTTGAAATCGCTGCAGCTATAAGCAGCACAATCACCAAAATACGAATAGTGGCCGGCTTTGACTTTGCAAACATTTTCACGCCGACACGTGAACCAAGTATAACACCCAATATAGACGGCACTGCAACTATTGGCAGCACCGCTCCTTTATGGAGATATACCCATGCCGCAGCTGTATCTGAGATAGCTATAACCAGCATACTTGAAGCCACTGCAACCTTCAGTGGTGTCCCCAAGACAAGATTAAAGACTGGAACATTGGCCCAACCTGCACCCATGCCAAACATACCGGCCATAAAGCCGACCATGCCAAAAAGGATAAAGCCAATCACAGTGTTTTTTGCACACCATTTTACTTCACGTCCGCATGATTCATCAACGAATACTCCCTGCATTCCAAAAATCCTAGAAAAGTAGTCTGCCTTATTAATTGCACTTTCTTCGGATCTCTTTACAAATATCATTACAGCACAAATGAACATTATGGCAAAACCAAGCAATATACGAACCATCTGCTGATCAAAGGCAAGTCCGACACGGGCACCTATTATTGCAAAGATTGAAGAGATAAGCGCCATTGGCATAACAAGTTCAAGAGAGGCACAGCCCTTGCGAAGTAGCGCAGGCGAACTTGACAAAGCTGCTGCAAGAGCCATCAAAAGTGAGGCTCCTCGAATATAGTCTACATGAAAAGGAAAAAAAGCGGCAGCGATTGGAACAAAAAGAACTGCACCGCCAACTCCAGCCATTACCGCAACAATGCCGATTCCAAAACCGACAACAAAAAGCGCGGCCACCATACCATAAACTTCCATCTAGTGCCCCCCTGAAATTGCACCGCTTGCAACTAGAAGAAGCACCGCTAACTGAAGCAGTGCAAGAATTAAAAAACGGTAAAGTTTAGCTGAAAAGAATTTTGGTAGCAGCACGATATAAGCTTTAATCACCACAATAGAAAGGAGCAGCACAGCAATAAGCGCAAGGGTATCCATGCAATAGAATGTTGATGCCAATCTTGATGCAAATGAGATATTCGGATCCGTATTTACACTAGCTGCGGATAATGACCATATTTCGTGCGCCTTTTCAGGCGGTAGAACTGAAGAACCTATTCCCAGGATATACAGAAGAAAAAAAAGAACCAGCAAAAACAGGGCAGCCTTAACACCCCATTCAAATTCTTTTGCCAGTTTTTTATATATCTCGTCCATTTTGCTCCATGCATTCTTAAAAGAATATAAATAATACTACTACAATCTTATTATCTTTCGAAGCATGCCTATCATCATGCTTCTCGGTACAGCCTTTTTCTGGAGCCTTGGCGGACTATTAATTAAGTCTGTTGATTGGCATCCAATGGCAATTGCAGGCGGAAGAAGTCTTATTGCCGTTCTCTTTCTTATTGCTGTCACAGGTATTCCAAGAATCAAATGGTCAAAGCCTCTTGTTTTAGGTGCAATAGCCTATTCAACAACGGTCATTCTCTTTGTTATTGGCAACAAACTGACAACAGCTGCCAATGTAATTCTTCTTCAATATACCTCTCCTGTTTATGTTGCTCTCATGAGCCGCGCCTTTCTTGGCGAACGCATCACCCGTTCAGACTGGTATACCATAATCCTTGTTATGTGCGGCATGGTGCTATTCTTTCTTGACGATCTAACTACCGGCAACATGATTGGCAATCTGTGCGGAATAGTCAGCGGTGTTACCTTCGGTACCCTGATCTTATGTTTACGAAAGCAGAAGGATGAAAAACCTGAGACCTCTATAATTCTCGGTAATCTACTCACCGCATTAGTCGGCATTCCATTCATGTTCAGCGGGCTGCCGGATGCAAAAGGGATAGGAGCCATAATAGCTCTCGGTGTACTGCAGCTTGGCGTTTCATATCTTCTTTACAGTAAGGCGATAAGACACGTTACTGCTTTGCAGGGAATTCTTGTTCCCGTACTTGAACCATTATTGAATCCAATATGGGTGCTTATTTTTATAGGTGAAAAACCGGGAAAATGGGCTTTCTTCGGCGGAATCATTATTATCGGTGCAGTTGTAAACCGGTATATCAGACAAATCAAGAACACCTAAAAGCCAGCCTGTTCTATCTTCTCACATGTAAAATCAGCAATATATCTAGTGTTGACAAAAGAGATTGCAACATTGTATAATTCATCCCTATCTTTTCTTTTAGCCAATCTATAAACAGGGTTTTATCATGAAAAAAGTATCTCTATTCATTATTTCACTATTCATTTTTCTCAATGCACAAGAATCCTATCGTTTTGTCATACTGGGCGATAGAACAGGTAGTGCCCAAGACGGTGTTTTCCCAAAAATAATCGACCAAACACTCAAGCTTACACCATCGCCATTGTTTTATACAAATGTTGGCGATCAAATTCAGGGGTATTCAAAGGATACAGCAGAATTGTCTGAACAATGGAAAGAATTTGACAGTGAGATGAAAACGATTACTGAAAAGTATAAATACTATCCAATTTATGGTAATCATGATATCACTTATGATAATGTGGAACCATATCACAACAAAAAGAGAGGTCCTTCTTACTACTCTTATGATATCGGACCCGATCGTTTTATTGTCCTCGATAATTCACGCTTTAATAATCCTGCCAAGATAGATAAGGCTCAACTGGCTTTTCTGAAAAAAACACTGAACGAAAGCAAAAAAGTTAGAAATCTTTTCTGTTTCTATCACAAGCCGATGTTTGATGCAACACCTAGAGAACCAATCATGGATGATCTTCATAAATTGTTTAAAGAAGGCGGCGTTGACTATGTTATAAATGGTCATTATCACCGTTATAACCATGGTATTCGGGATAATATTCACTATGTTACTATCGGAAGCAGCGGCGGTCGATCAGACGGCAAAAAAAAGGATGGTTCAATTCATCATTATGCAGTTGTGGATGTGTCTGCCAAAGAGGTGAATATCAAACCGATAACGATTGATGGCGACACAATGAATATCAATTGGGTTGTTGATTCGAGTAAAGTTGCTTACTGGAAGGTAATGTGTGGATTAACAATAAATCCAATTGAGTTGACATGGAAAGATTCATTGCTTAATAGTGGTGTATTCAAATTCAATTTTAAGAATGATCTCAGCTATGATGTTACGCTGAATATTGAATGGCAGCCGAACGAAACATATACAGACAAACAATATCAGCTTTCTGCTTTGAATGGCACCATGCTTGTGAAGAAGGACTCTACAGGTTCCATTTCATTCGACTTTAAAACGGTATCAGGACAAATTCTGACTGGTCCGTTGGCTAAAGTAACAGCATTTCATAAAAACGACACAATAACTTTTTTGAGACGCCCTCTAATTCAAAAGACCATTGGTGTCGACAGAACAGCCAAGCCTGTTATCATTGACGGTGAACATAATGAAGAAATATGGGTGAAAGCTGCCATGAGAGTCCAAAACACTTTTGGTGGATTGAATAGAGTTGTTGATTATGATTCTACATGGACAGCTCTTTCTTATGATGATAAAAATCTATATGTTGCTTTCAAGTGTTATGACCCCTCTCCTGATTCAATTGTCAAACCAGAAAATGGTCCGGAAAAAGATTCGATAAAGGATGAAGATCTCATAAGATTCTTTATATCCTCTTTTGATGACACTGCACATTACAAGATAATATACCTCTCACCCTCAGGTTCGCTGATAGACGCAATAGCACCCTACTACGAAGATGACTATGACTACAAATGGAATGGTGTTGACGAATCGAAGGTTCTAACAAAGAGTAACATGTGGCAGGGAGAATTTAAAGTATCTTGGAAATCTTTGGGATTCAAAAAACCGACACCATTTTATATCAATTGCAAAAGACCAAGTTTCAGATTCCCGAAACGAAAAGGAAAAGTCTTCCTTCAACTTCCGTCGGATATGATGCATGGAACTGACGCTAAAACATTTATAATAAAATAAATATCCATATGCCCAATATATTAATCCGGGAATACTGCAACGATACAGACAAAATTAGTGTGATTACACTTTGGAGATCTGTTTTCGGATATTATGATGGTTATAACGACCCTGAAACCTCAATAAACAAAAAGCTCAATGCAGATGACCATCTTTTCTTTGTAGCAACCATGAATGAAGAAATTGTCGGCACAGTGATGGCAGGATACGATGGTCACAGAGGATGGATATATTCATTAGCAGTAGATCCAGACTCACAAAAGAGAGGCATTGGTCGTCAACTAGTTGATAAAGCTGAGAGTGCTCTTAAAGCGCTTGGCTGCCCTAAACTTAATCTTCAGATACTGGACACAAACAACAAGGTGATTGGATTCTACGAGAAACTAGGCTTCAAAATAGAACCGAGAATTAGCATGGGAAAGGTGCTATAAAATGGAATGTAAACAGAATGAAAACAAAAAGAGCTGCAAATGCAGCTCTAAAAGTTGTTCTCGAAACGGGAAGTGCTGTGAGTGCGTCGCTTATCATCGCGCACTCAAACAGCTCCCTCAATGTTTAAAACAGTGATAATTAACGCTTCAATATCAGCGCTTTAACTTCACTTCTTGAAGCAGCATTAAGCTTTGCAAAGTAAACACCATTCGAAGCGTTCTTTGCATTCCATTCAATAACAGAGCTACCTGTTATACTTTTTGAGAAAACAGTCTTTCCATCAACAGAATGTATTGAAAGAACCGCCTTCTCTGAACCAAGGTTGCATGTAAGTACAACAGAATTGCTGAATGGGTTTACAGAACTCACATTAAGAGCTGATGCTTTTGCACCCTTAACAGTCCGATTATTCTCCACAGCAACAGTACTATACATATCAGCACCGATATCCCAGGCACCTGTTCTGGTTTCTCCGTCAATATCGAGAGCTGCTGTTACTGGGCAGCCTACAGAGTCGCCTGCACCAAGTGCTACTGAGCCCAAAGCCAGGTGAAAATTCAAAGTGCTGATATCTGCAAATAAACCTGCTGCTGCTGTGCTTTTCTTGCTGTTAGCTCCCGGAGCAGATGCATCGTTTGAGATATTGTAATCTGAAGCGGCATCGCATTCCAGGAAATCATAATGTCCTGAACCTTTTGAGCCATAGAACATAGCGATGCAATTCTTTACAAAGCAGCGACGGAATCCGGAATTAGACACATCAACATCTGTCGCACCGTGAACAACAGTAACATTATAGCAGCGAACTGTAGCTGTTGCTGTTCTTCCAATTATACCTTCTTTACCTGTTTTAGTGATTATACAATTAGAGAACTGAAATTCTCTAGTTGATGTTGAGTTTAAATTGACACCAAGAAAAACATCATGAATCAGGAGATTGTTTATATATACTTTACCTGGTGCAGTGGCAGCTGCTTCACTAATTCCATATGCTGCTGTTTTACCTGCGCTAACTCCGAAAACTTCAAGCCATTCAACTTTTGCAAAATCTTCTACAAACCAGAGAGCCGCCCAACTCTGACCATAACTATTACTCATTCTTGCACCACGGCCAATGATACCGCCATGTCTCTGTCCTTCCGCAACTGTTAACCACTTGTAATGTGCACTATCGACAGTTGAACCCTGAAAGCGTAGACGCTCTATCTCAAAGACACCATCATTGTAACATACACCCTTCCAAATAATATCAGATGTAACAAGGTTTACAGGAGCTGCATTTTCCCAAAGCACTGGATTGGCATAGCATCTGTAAATGGAGATCGCAGCAGAGGAGGCTGACGATGAAAGGGGTGACTGCAAAGCAATTACAGTAGCACTCACTCTTGCAAGAATAAAACCAGTTGCACTTCCAATTACGACAGAGTCACCCTCTCCGATATTTGCCGGAAATGCGGCATCGGTCAAAGTGATTGTATCATTTGTTGAATTGGATGTTGCTCCGCTGGCCGCTGTAAATACAGCTGTACTGCTGGTACCAATACTACGCGCTTTGATTGTAACTGCACTAGTTATAGAAAACAGCGCAAGTGTTCCTATAACAGCAAACTTTACCATTCTTTTCATAACTCTCCTCTTTTGTTAATATTTCGAACAATCGAACTGTTGAAATATAATAGAGAGCTATTCTCGTTTGCAAACCAATAAAATGGTAAGCTTGTGGAATACGGTTATCTTGTTATAACAATCCGCTTTGTGGCTCGATACTTTCCCGCAGTAAGTTTTATGAAATAGACTCCTGAAGCATTGCCTGAACTATCCCATTTGTAGCTGTGAGTTCCTGCCTGCCGCTTTTCTCCTGATGAAAGGTGGCATATCTCTTTACCTGCAAGATCAAATACCGTAAGTGAAATTTCTGACACAACAGGAAGCACCACTTTTATTACACAGGCAGGATGAAGCGGATTAGGAGTAACCGTAATTATATTTGCTGCATCAATTTTACCGATGACATTTTCACTTATTGTCCCAAGACCGGGCATGTTATCCAGTATAAAATCCATCTGAACTCTTACAAGCCTCTCATTACCCATATCTGTTACGTAGATATAGTTTTCGCTAGTTGCAACACCTGTAGGCCATAAAATTGGAAATTCCGGCGATGGAACCATGCTTCCCGGTCCACGGGAATCGGTATTGCCATAGTCTCCGAAGGAAAGGATGGAGTTCTCATTATTGTCAATTACAGTAACTTTACCGGTTACTGCGTTTGGAATGAAAATTCTTCCATAGGGATCTACATCAAACCTCGGTGAACGGCAGACACAGCTTGCTCCACCATTATATGGTGCTAAACCTGTCTTGTAAACTGTAATAACATTATGAGCTTTACGTGCCGTTGCCTGCATACTGCCGGAATCGACCCATGCTTTTGCCCCTTTTGCAACTTTAATAATTGCACCTACACCGTTTTTATATCCCCAGTCGTTTGTATACAGCGAAGGCACAACATGGGCCGCATCACGCAACAGAACACCGATATATGCATTACCGTCAGGCCCCCACTGAAAACCTCCCGACAATTCAGGAAGTGCTGAGAGCAAAGTATCTTCAGCTGTATCACCTGGAACCGGACACCAGGCAGAATAGTTGATGCCGTTCGACTTGCGGTTAATGTAGCCAACCTGACCGCTTGGCGTTATGTCAAGTCCTCTATCCGCCGCGCCGCCCCCTTCATGGTGACCGGAAATATTACTGGTTTTATGTTTCCCATTTGGAAAATTAACAGGAGCGTGCCGATGGTCCTGCGTATACCGGAAATGGCCTCCCTGGCTGCAGCAGCCTCCTTCTCTGGTGTACAGATAACCATCATACCCGACAGCCGCATCTATTCCATCAAGACACTTCCCTAGACTTGTTGAACAGCGTACAAATGAAGGAGAAGCCCAATTCTCTATTTTGTAAAGGCCATGCCATGAATCATTAACATATACACGATCTGTTTTACGATCAACAGCAATACGATCAAATCCTCGAACTGCATTTTTTGCTTCTGCCGAGAAGCTCTTTACAACAGTAAATTTATCCCCGTCATCCCTCAGAGCCCATATTCCGTTCTGTGTATCTGCAACTGTTCCATACAATTGAGGGTTTCTATTATCGTAGGAAGAACCGAAAGATGAGACCCAAAGCAGCGGTTTTGTTCCGAAGTCGTTCAGAATGGCATAGAACTTTCCCCACGGTTTCTGTGGAAAGTTATTGAGTGTTATAACCGGCTGTGGATTATTTCGCCAGGTATCATATTTGCGCAGAGTTACATAACGCTGCCATCCGTTTGAACTATTATATCCGGTTATATTTCTTGAGAATACATAAAGTGAGCCGTTCTTTCTGTTGACAAGAACCATATCCGGATTATCAACAGGTATAAATCCAAGTAAGGTGGCATTAGTGTCATATACAGATAAGCGCTGATGAAGCCTGTCACAAACAAATACATGACCGGAATCATCCATCGCGGTACCATGAATACTTCCGAACATAGACATATAGTAAACGAATGTATTGACAAGCACCGGACCTGGACCAACCTTTGCAGAGCGGTCGACCGGCAGACGTGGTATGGAATCGAGTGAGAGCCATGGTGTTGCAACACCCGTTGTTCTGTCAACCTTGAATATGCGTCCGTCACGCCAGAAACCTGTATCTGTAGGTACATGTCCGTAAGCCGTACCTATGTAAGAAGTGTCTGTCTGAAAAATAGCCGATACCAGATAATACTTTCCATTTGGCGAAGGGGTGACAAACATAGGTCCACCCAGCCATGGTCCAGAATACTGGCTTTTAAAAGGCAACGGCGGTGAAGAAATAAAAGATGCAGCAGATGGAATTGTCCATTTGCCGGTTGTATCGACAGTCATCCAATTCATAGTGTTGTTACAGGTGACTCCGCCCTTTGTGGTCAAATAGGGATCATTGCAGATTAACAATTCACCATTGCGGAATTCATTAATGAGCAATGCACCAACTCCTGTTATCGGAGCCGTTGCATCACCGAATTTTGGTCCGTCAAGATATGTTGTTATCGGACGCCAATCGGTTCCTGAAGTTCCAAGCACGCCATATGGTGACGCCGTCGACATTGGAGTACCGGCTGGCAACGGATAAATTGTTTTCTGATAAACTCCTTCGGGCGAATATTTACGAAGCGCGTTTAGAACAGATGCTCCGTGGTCACCTTCAAGATTCAGATGGCTGTAATTGCCAAGCACAAAAAGGTTACCCTCTTTGTCCAATGCCATTCCATTTATATCAACCAGATAACGGTATGGATTGTCCCCTGTTACAGAGCTGAATCGTGCCTTCATCCCCGCCCTTACCCTCAACGACGGACTTGCACCCGAAACAGCTGCGCCGGCATCATTCAGACCATTCCAGAACAACTGCTGCTTCAGAACTGCCGGCTGTAAAGGCAAAGGGGCATTAGCACCCAACACTCCCGCCGCGAGATGTCGGATAACCGACGAATCCCTGAGATCGATGATTGACACTTCAACATCAGTAGCTTCAGAAAGTTCAAAAGTAATTTTCCAAGATGTACCTGTATCTTTAACCATTGCGGGTTGCAAAACAAAACTGGGAGCAGAAAAAAGAAAAGAGCACAGCAAAAGTGTTAAAATCCTTATGCTCATGCTCTTCCTCCTGGAAATATGTTTTTTTATTTAAGCAACTACCCCTGAATTCATAATAGCGTCAACCTTCTTCTCGTCTTCCTGATTTGCAAGGCTGACAGAGACAGTTCTAGATACACCAGGCTCAATAAGAGTAACACCATACAGAATATCGCATGCCGCCATAGTTTTCTTATTGTGTGTGATAATAAGGAACTGTGTCTTTTCCGAGAAGCTTCTGATCAGGTTAATGAAACGGCCAATATTGGCATCATCAAGCGGACCGTCAACCTCATCAAGAATGCAATATGGTGAAGACTTCACAAGATAGAGACCAAACAGCAGGGAAGTTGCTGTAAGTGCTCTCTCACCGCCGGAAAGGAGACTGATATTCTTCATGCTCTTGCCACTTGGGCGGGCATATATAACAATCTTTGCATTCAGCGGATCCGGATCGTCTTCAAGTCTGATATCGGCTTCACCGCCATCAAACAGAGTGATGAATACTTTACGGAAGTTTTCACGAACCTGATTAAAGGTTTCGAGGAACTTCTCGCTTGCCTCTTTATCGAGAGTTTTAACAAGTTTTTCGAGAGAGTTCTTTGCATTCTCAAGATCAATTTTCTGCACAGAGAGCTCATCATGAACTTTTTTCTCTGTTTCATAATCTTCAAGAACGGAAAGGTTTACATTCGGCCCGATTGCCTTAAGTCTCTTACGCAGTATATCAATCTTTTCACGAACCTCATTCTCAGGAAGTTCAAGAACTGCTTCTTCATCTGTTAAAGAGCCGAGATCCTTTTCATACTCTTCCCAGATTCTTTCCTGAATAGAGCGTTTTTTCTCGTTAAGGCGTTCCATCTGCATTTCGCAGGCGTGAACCTTTTCGGAAATTTCATTCTGTACCTTCTGGATATCGCCGGAATTACGTCTGAGATCGGATATCTCTTTACGCAATTCAGCATAACCTTCACGGTATTTTACCTGCTCATCCTCTTTAAGTTTTCTCTGGAGGCGGCCTTCTTCTATCAGAACTTCAAGGTGTGAAATCTCGGCATTCCATGTTTCGATATCAGCAATAAACTTCTCCCGTTCATCTTTACCTTTAACCTGCTCTTCGAACGCCTTGTTGATATCACTTTCAATTTTGTTGTGCTCACGTTTTGCTGTTGCAAGTTCCTGCTGAAGCTGTGAGAACTTGAGTTCAGATGCGCGGCGCTTTTCAATAAGCTGCATTCTTTTATCATCAAGAACCCTTACCTCTTCAGAGAGAAGAAGGATTGATGATTCGTTTACAGTTTTGCGCTCTTCAAGTTCAGCAAGTTTTGTCTCAGCGATTTTCTCATCTTCGATGAGACCTTCCATACGGCGTTCGATGGCTGCTATCTGTTCAAGAGCATCCTTCTGTCTGTTGCGGATGCGCATAATCTCTTCGTCAAGATGGCGGATATCACCTTCGTGTGACTGCTTTAATCTGCGCCCTTCCTGAAGTTTTTCGTCAATGCCGTAGAGAGCCTTTTTTGCCTCTTCAAGTGTTGCAATTGTAGCAACCTTCTCGTTTTTCTTAACTGCAATTTCGGTGGTTGCCTTTTCGATACCCTTTTTAAGAGAATCAATAAGCTGGGTTCTTGAGATAAGTCCCATCTCGCCGCCGGCAGTTAAACCGCCTCTAATGATTCCGCTTGTAGAATATGTATCACCATCTGGTGTTACGCAATGAACTATATCTGCTCCTGCATTCTCGCGTACGAGCGCAGCTGCATCAGCATTCTTAACAAGAAGAACATCGCCAAGAAGAAGAGAGACAATCTCTCTATCGCTCTTTTTGCATTTGACAAATGAGTCTGCCCAACCGAAAACGCCTTCAAGAGAGGAAAGCTTTTCCATTTCAGCAGAACGTGAGCGCTCTCTCATAAGACCGCTTACTGCAAAAACAGCTTTTCCCTTTTTTCCATCCTGAAGATATCGGACAGCTTCGCGTGCAGCCTCTTCAGAATCGGCAAGTATATATTGAACGCGTGAACCAAGAGCAGCTTCAACAGCTGTGACATGGTCAGGATTTACATCAATAATATCTGCAACGATGCCTTTAATTCCGCTGATACCCTCTTTAAGAACTGAGCTTACTGCTCCCTTATAACCTTCGTGATTACGAGCCATGTCCTCAAAGAATTCAAGTTTCTTTTCGTCGGAAATGAGATGCGCTTCAAGTGTTTTTTCAGCTTCAAGTATTGCGCGGTATTTAAGTTCTTCATCATTAATTCTGCCAACGAGAGAGTCACGTGAGGAAGAGAGATTTGAATGCTCTTCGTCCATTGACTTTAATGAATTACGGCAGATAGATACACGCTCCTCACATTCAGTAAGATGTGCTCTTTCAGCAGATATGGAATTATCAATTGTACGGCGGTTCTCATCAAGGTTATCGAGAATAGAACGTGCCTTTTCGAGGCGGGATTTAAGATCTCCGTCCTCTTCCATGAGCTTTATTTTAGCCTGTTGTGATCTGTTAAGTTCAAGTTTCTTTTCTGCAGCTTCAATTTCGAATTCGTCGATTTCGCGGCGTGCGGCAAGGAAAACAGCTTCAGCTTCCTGAACAGCTGCTTCGAGTGAAATAACATGCTGCTCAAGCGAAGCAAACTGCTCGCGTGAGTTAACGATATTTTCGTCAAGCTTACCCTGATAGAGTTCTATCTGGGCCATTGTGTTTTTTGCGCCTTCAATTCTGGAGCGAAGTGCTGTGATGTTGTTTTCGACTCGGTGAATCTGTTCGGCTATCTGAGAAATTTCTTTATCGGACTCCTGTAGTTTTTCTTCGCGGCGCATAGCTGTGAGCTCTTTTTCTTCTACAACAGCACCTGATGTTGATACCTGCGCTTCAATTCTTTCACGTTCAACGCGCATCTCGGAGTGGTTATGACTTACCTCGCGGAGTTCGCCGGAAAGCTCTTTGAATAGTTTATAGCAGAATCCTACATCGAGCTGTGTGAGCTCATCTTTATATTCACGGAATTTTTTTGCCTTTTCAACATGGCGTGCAAGCATTTTTACAGTACGATCTTTTTCGGCAACGATGTCTGAAATTCTGGAAAGATCTTCGCTGGTTTTAAGAAGGTTCTTCAATGCCTCTTTGCGCTGGTTGCGGTATTTATTGATACCGGCAGCCTCTTCGAACATAACCCTACGCTCTTCATCCTTTTCGGAAAGAACCTTATCGATCTGTTTCTGCTCCATTAAGGAATAGGAACCGATACCCATACCAGTATCATAAAAGAGGGCATGGATATCCTTCAAACGACATAACTTCTTATTTATCATGTACTCAGACTCACCCGTACGGAACATACGGCGGGTAATTGCCACAGTTTTGTACTCAATTGGCAGGGTGTTGTCGTCGTTTTCGATAGAAAGAGTTACTTCGCAGAAATTGAGCGGTTTCCGGCGAATAGTACCGGAAAAGATGACATCCTCCATCTTTTCAGAACGGAGAGATTTGGTCCGCTGCTCACCTAATACCCAACGGATAGAGTCGATGATATTCGACTTACCACACCCATTGGGGCCTACAATGGCAGTTAGTCCGCGATTGAAGTTGACTACATGTGAATCCGCAAAGGATTTAAAGCCTGTAATCCGCAGTTGTTTGAGATGCATGTCGTTCTTCTACCTTCAGTTAGGGTTGTAAAATACATCAAAGATGCATCCCTCTATACAATCCCTTTTGATTTCGACATGAGTAAGATACAATATGTAGTGTTTGAAGAACAAACTTTTTTTAAAAAATTTTCAGTGAAGCACTATTTTGCCGTTCCAATGCTTTTTCCCTGATTTTACACTCATTAGATATACGCCTGTTCTTACTTTCTTTGCATCCCAACTAAATGAATACTTTTGTATACCACCTGTAGTGCTATAGTTTCTGGAGTACACAAGACGACCATCGACAGAAACAATCCTTACTTCAATCCCATTGTAACCATCTGTTTGAACGGAGTATCTGATTTTATTGGAAAATGGATTGGGGCCAACAAGCACAAACGGAAGATTGACATAGTGACCATTATTTTCAACGGATATAGTCGAATCTTTTATTGTGTAAGAAGCGTCCCCGATATGAACGGTATAAATTCCTGCGGCTCCTGAAAGGCTGCATGCAGGCATACTTTTCTCTGTAGTATCTGTCGGATACAACACATGAAGATATGTACTATAGATTGCACTATCCGGCGGCATAATCTCGAGGCGGCCCGCTCCAAGTCTGCGCTCCGGAGTATTGTTACCAGGAAGGAAAGTAGTACTATTAAGAATAGTCTCGACCCCGCGGAAGTTCACATGGTAATAGGGTTGAACCTGACTATTCAAAACGGAAATCCGTGGATTCACAGGCAATAAAGTTTTACAATAGAGACGTCCTATACCATTTGTAATAGTTGCTGTCGTTCCATTTATCACGGGAGTTTTTATAGAATGCAGGAGCCAGCGATGAACATAGCCATTCCCAGCTGTAATTTTGTCAATTACTATCAGATATTTATATTTCAAAAAGATCAGTTCTCTTGTCCACGCTGTTGATACAGGCCATGCTCCAGAAAAATCACCCTTCACTCTTGCAAAATCTGCAGTTGTCTCTCTCTCAATTATTCTGCCTGTCGGCTGTCTGGCAATTTTACTTCTGTAATCCAACCAACCTGTCCAGTCTGTAAGGCCGCCAACTTCTATTTTCTGTTGATAACCATAATGATTTGAACGGGTGAGAACAACGGCATTTGCGCTCCACGGTGACTGATAATACATATGCATTGGTGACATGTATGAATCATACATTCCATTTTTGATAGCAAGAGGGGTCTCTTTAAATAACATGAATTTTCCCTGATCATGTGTAGCGTGATGATCAACTGTTTCACCGCATAAAAAATGTATTACCGCATCTTTGGCACCCCAACCACTTCGCATAACCACATATCTGTGCAGGCTGTCTCCAAAAACCGCTGTCTTTGGTAACTGTGTTAAAGGTGTTTCAGGAATAGAGGGGTTATTAAACAGGAAATATTCCCATACATATTCATACCAGTAATCGGAGATATTCAACCTTCGATACATATCCGCCGCCCACGCTCTACCTATGCCATCCCTATACATTCCGGAAATTGCGTCAATATGCACACGAAACTGATTGTTATCTCTGAAGCTTCCGCTCGAAATATCTCCATGCTTGACAAACCAGCCATTATGATAAGTGGTCCAAATCTGAAATTCCATCTGCCGCTGAAGCCAGTTACCCTGATTTTCTTTTATCCAGAGCGCTGCATCCCAATCTGTTGCACTTCGCCAGGCTGCTACAAGATTTGCATAATCTGTAAAGACATGGTAATATCCGTATGAACCGCCTCCTGTTGCACCGTCCTCTCCTTCACGAATTGTCCCCAGTTTGTTTTTAAGGAAATTTTCTGCAAAAGCCAGATACTGCGGAGCTTTCGGACTGTCACCGTAGAGAGATAATGCAAGAACAGTGAGTCCTGCCAATGCACCTGCACTTCTTGAATAAAAGGGCATAAATCCAACTTCCAATTCATGCATAAAAGAGTCTGCCCACACTTCCATATGTGCAACACATCTATGACGGCTTACAGAATCAAAATCGGGATGATTGCGCAGCCAGTCATACATTGCTCCATACCGCTCTGCACTTATGCCGGCATACGAGGATGATGAACCTGTAATTTGTAAAGTTTTCAGATTGGCAACAGATTTTGCTCCAGCCGATGAATCTTTGGTAATCACATAATAAAGAGCCTCACCTACATTGTCATTCCTAAGACTGCCGATTCTTGAGGTGTAATCTGATCGATTCATCCATCCGGAAATTTCATTTACAGATGGCCCACTCCATACCGTATCTCGAAGAAATATCCTTGGTCTTTCATTTCTGACGGAAGGAGTAGCCGAAAACAGAATAAATGGAACTAAAAAAATAACCAAGCATATCTTGCGCATTTTTTACCTTTTTTTATAAAAATTTTCACTTTCAGCCAATATATACTGTTTTTAATCGAATTTGAATAGATATTATCGCCTATTTGTGATCTTCATCACATCAATGTTTTTTCTGTTTCTGTATTTTATTCTCTAATTATGGCAAAATGATTTTAAATTTAAGGTATCTTTAACAAATAAACTGAAAGGGAAAAAGATGAGAAAAAATGGAAAACTGAGAGGGGTTATCTCCTCTATCGTAGGCACAGGACTGATTGTCCTTGCGGCAGGATGCGCAGAGACAACCAAGCCGGATAGTGGTTACACCACTTCGACTCCGGTAGACACAACAAAAGGAATTACGCAATTTACAAATACTAACCCAACTGCTGAACAAAAAACTCAGGCAGCTGCAATATCTAATAGTTCCTATCTGAGCCTGAACAATGCAATGACCTCAATGAGTAATGATCCGCAGAATTTCGTTGAAGATGGTAATTTTTCCTCTTTAAGAGACAGTTTCAAACTCGCGTTACAGCTTGATCCAACAAATACTCAAGCTAACATAGGTTATGCAATGGCTTCTCTTATGACTATTCAAACTTCTCCAGATGTTAAGAAAGCTATCGACTCTCTGTCCGGCTCTGTTTCAACAACACCCAAAACTGTAAGCCAGATGGCGAGAATTGCTTTCGCAAAAGGTACAGCTCTACCCAAAACACTCGCATCAGACCCCACCGTTCCAAGCTTCCTGACATACTCATATGTTCAGGGTGTAATAGAATCTGTAGTCCTGCCTGTGCTGAACGATGCTATTGCATCTGTTAACAGAATTCAGGCAAATGCAGATTTCACATACACTTTCAATGTAGATGGCGAACAGGTTAAGATCGATGCGGCTGAAATTTATGTATTCGAATCTGTACTTCGCTTTACACGTGCTTCTTTCGGTATGATGTGTGCATATAATGTTGATTTTTATACATCATCTAACGATAGGACATACAGCTGGGTAGATGAGGTTCAGGCAATAGAAGATATCGGCTGGCGAAATATATATCGCCTTTCTAATGACACTTTATATGAACTTAGTGTCAGCGATGACAGAAAAACCGAAATGTATATGTTCCGCCTTCTTAAAACAAATTATGAAAGAGCAGATTTCCTAACAATTCGCAGTCCATATCATGCACAGATAAAGAAAGATCTTATCGCTATACCTGAGAAGTTAAAAGCAGCTCTCCAATCTGTAAGGGCTGAACAGGGTGTAATGTCTTATGATCTTTGGAAACCTACCGATCTCGAAGGCATGGATGAATTCTTCACAGATGCAGAAAGCAGCCTTGTAGAAGAGGGAATATCTGCAGCATTGGCATCAAAATTCGCCACACCTGAAACATTCCTAACTTTCGTAAAAGAAATTTTAAGCGGTCCGTATACAATCAACGAAGTCGTTGACGGGAAACCATTTGTTCTTAAAATCAATCTTACAGGCTTCTTTGATAACCCCGTTCAGGATTTGCGTACACTTTTGCCAAAATTCAAGTGGTATCCTGAGGCAGTCTGGTCAAAAGCAGACAACTACAACAACGACTATGGTTGGACAAGCTCTTATGGTTACAATTCCATAACTTTATGGGACAATGATACTCTAATCGCACCAGCCAACAGAATAGATTCTATCGCTCCTAATGGCGATTTCGGTACTACTTACTTTTTCACAACTCCATACCGCACGCAGATGTATGCCGACAGTTCATATTATATCGAACCGGTTACACTCATCAGAGATGATGGTTCAGAGTTTAATATGGAAGATTCTGAAGAACTGCCATATTTCAATGATTACACTTTTGCCGGAACTTTTCCTGATATGACTACCCGTGCAAAATGGCTTACTTTCATCAGACAATGGGAACCAACAATACATTGATCTCCCGTCCACAAGCGAACATATGCAGGCCGGAATTTTATTCCGGCCTGCTTTTTTTGGTAATTGCGCTTCTCCTTCCTGTAAATGTTTTTAGTACTGGAATACAGGAAACTTTCAGCAATATTCTCTCGTTCTCAAATACTTCGCCAAAAAGCGATACAGGAAAAGATGGTTTATCTTTACATCTCAACTGTGAATATGATGACATCGTAAAGTATAGAAGCATAACCATCGATTCAGCACGCCATGATTCTCTAGTTGCAGACAGCAGACGCTTTGCAGCAAGGTTTTCCGCTAATTGGAAACATGGCAATAAAAATCTACGCCTTTTTTTTGATGGCGTTGATATGTCGACAGCAATACATATGAACGACGACTACTTCACAGGGTTTGAAGGCAAACAAAATCGTTTCATAGCAGGCATAGGCGGTTCACTCACAGGTAAGAAACTGCGAACCAGTTCGATGCTTAGCATTCCGTTGTATGAACGGACTACAGAATTAAGCAGCCTGGCAAAAAGAATAAATGCTCAATTATCGGCTGGAATATCAATCAATAAATTTTCTTTTGACATACTGGCATCTAAATTCAGTCCCCCATCTGCTAAACTTGTTCCATTTCTCAACTACACTGCTTTTGAGATCCCATTTAACCCGCTCATTCAAACCGGACAAATTTCTCTTTCATACAGCAATACTTTATTATCAGCAACGCTTACCGGTTCTATAAAAGCCTTTTCAACAGACACTGTAAAAAGTGCTCAGCAGTTTTCACTCAATTCGAACGGTTATTCTAAGTCAGCAGTATGCTCTTTACAATCATATACACGTTTCAATCCATACATTACTTTCAATGGTTCTCTTTCCTCTATAAAAACTGAAAGTAAATATGGCAACAAGGTATTTCTTGGTCTTGATACCCTACATATTAACAAAGCAAGAATAACAGCTGGCGGAGAGTTTATTAATAAACGGCTGAAAGTAGCTTTTTTCCACGAAAGACTGAATCTAGCCACAGACTCCGGTGTTGCTGATCTTTTTCCATTCTCTTCATGGGCAAGTCTTTTTGATGTAGCTTACAGAATTGATACAATGACAAGCAGTTTACAGGAAAGCGGTATATCACTTAAGTGGGCTGTGTCGAAAATTCATGGAAAACATAATTTTGAAATTGGCCTTGATGCATCATATTTGACTTACAGCGATTCACTTCTTATGCGCGAGAAGCAGCGCCTTTATCTCTTCTTCTTTACCCTTGGACCTTATGAAGGGTTCACATCCGGAAATACAGATAAATTATGGCTAAAGCCTAACATAACATATACCTGGAGGCCTTCAGACAAATGGATACTCAATGCAGGTTTGGCTCAACATATACCGCTTGATATTTCCTTTTCTGGCACATCGCAAAGCGGAAATGAAGAAAGTAGCACAAAAAGAGAACTCTCATTTAGGGGCGGCACTATAATTAATTTCGATTTGACAAGACTATTCTAAAGCGCCTCGAACCCACGTCCGATATCGGATGGCTTATGCGCATCTGACCCTAGCGAAAATCTTTCAACGCCGTTCTTTTTCGCTAATTCCACAAAACTCATAACGGGATATGTTGACTTCGGAGCCTGAAAAAGCCCGCTTGTATTAATTTCTAGCCCCTGCTTCTTTGATGCCATTTTTTTAAAAACTGATGATAATACATCTTCCGGATAAAGAGGTGTAAAGTCGGGATACACTTCAACCATATAGCGCCTTATAATATCTCCGTGCCCTAAAATATCGAAATGGCCCCATTCTGTAAATGCAGCCATCTCATCATAATATGAACGGTAGAGCCATTCAGGATCTTTGCTGCGCAGAAAGTCCTTACAATATGTTGCAGATATAGGGATATTATTTACAATATGCACAGAACCGATAACTATGTCGAAATCAAAGTGATTCAGAATCTCCTCCATCTGGGGATAGCAGGGGGGATTATTCTCAACCTCGATACCGAACAGAATCTCCATATCAGAGTACTTCTCTCGAGCCTCCTGAACCCCTTTTAAGATGCTCTCCATACGGTAAATGTCGCGAGGAATAACAACATCATAGCGGCCAACTGTTTTATCGAACAGTTCAACGTGATTCGTAATTGCGATAGATTTAATCCCCCGTTGGGATGCATACTCAGCATACTCTGAGGGGGTACCGACAGCATCATGAGAGCCGCAATCATGCAGATGGTGATCTGTAGACTTAAGAGATTCTGGAAAAAGAAACGAGCCCATCTTTACTGAACAGGAGCGGGGGCACTTTCCTGACGAGGCATCATTCCTCTGGGCGGCACACCTTTGACCTTACCGAATCTGCCGGTATTTACACTGACGCAGCAGCGAAATCCCGTTTTGTCATTCTTCTCTTTTAACGAAAGGGCATCCCATTTTGAACAGCGGGCGCTCTTTTTATTCTTGTATGTACCGCCGGATGCTCCTACACCGCCACCGGAAGTCCATTCCTGCAGGTTGCCTACCATATCCCAAAGGAGATAGTTTTTTGTCATGCAATCAGGAAAATCGCCTGACTTTGCGACCTCTTCGCCATGTTCATTGCATTTTGTCTCATCGTAAACATTGTGATAGGCGTAATCCCACTTATTAAGACCGGCACAGGCATCTTCCCACTCCCAGTCGGCGCAGAGTCTTTTGCCTGCCTTTTCGCACAATTGATCAGCTTTATACCAGGTGATATCAGCCATCGGACGCTCACCCTTTTTGTTCGGGTATTCATACCGATCGATACAGAATTCACGAACCTTTCGTTTTTGACGGCTTATGATATACTCCATATCTTCCGGACACTCTGTTAGTACTCCAGCTCTCATTTTAGGCTTAACGGCAGGCATCTGCTGCTCTTCAACAGCGGCAACGGTATCGGCATATGAGCTGTCTGAATAATAAGAGGTATCCGCACTTGTAGATGCAGGAACAGACAAAGTATCCTGTGCCTGTACACCGGTAAAACAGATGGCAATTAGAAGCAAAAGAGGAGTTTTCATAAACGTTTATTCTCCTGGTAATATGTAACCGTATTATACGGCAATACTCTAAACTAAATGATTTAAGTGAATAACGGCAATGATCAAAATTATTACACTCCAATCTTTAAATCGACCATGCAAAATAAGTAGATTATAGGCCTATCTTCTTTTAAGAAGATTAGCAGTAAACATTATATTAACTAAGGAGTCTCATAATGGCACATGTAATCAATGACGATTGCGCATCCTGCGGCGCTTGCGAACCAGAATGCCCGGTTCAGGCAATTTCTCAGGGCGACCCGATTTACAAAATTGACGCCGCTAAATGCACAGACTGCGCTGCCTGCGTAGATGTTTGCCCAACAGGCGCAATCAAGAAGAAATAATTTTTCTTAGGTTTTGAAATAATAGGGCTGCACAGGAAAACTGTGCAGCCCTTTATATTTATTTACCAGAAAGAATCTGAATCAACTCGTCGGATAACTTGCCTACAAGCTTCTCTTCACCGCTTTTCATGTTTTTGATTTTGACCTCTCCCCGCTCCCACTCTTCACCGCCGACAAAGACTGCAAACTTTGCATTCTGAGCTGCCTCCATCTGCTTTTTGAAGTTGGCCTGCTTAAGAGAGAACTCAACAGAGAAGCCTTTACTGCGAAGCAGCGTTGCCATCTGAATAGAAGGAGTCATATTGTCCTTCTCAAAAGTTACAATGAATGCATCACACTCTTTCTTATACTGGGGTATCATCCCCCTGTCTTTCAGAAACTCCGTTATTACCGCATCGCCCATACCGAAACCGACTGCAGGAGTTGGTTCACCACCGAATAGACCGATAAGGTTATCGTAACGGCCTCCGCCTGCCATAGCACGAAGTTCGCCTGCTGTGTCGTGAATCTCAAAGACGATTCCAGTGTAATATGCAAGTCCCCTGACAATTGCCGGATCGTAAATGACACATTCTATTATTCCATATGCGTTGACAAGGCTGAAGAACTTATGCAGATCCGCAAGCGATGCTGCCACCTCTTCATTATTACCCCACTTCTCGCCGATTTCAGCCAGGGTCTTTATTGAAAAAATTGACTCAATGGAATCACGTTCACTTTCAGAGAAACCGGCATCTGCGTAAAGCTGCTTCAATCCTTCGGCATCTGTCTTCGCCCGTCTGTCGAGAACTCCATATGCTTTATCCAGACGCTCCTCAGAAATCGGGATTGCTAGAAGAAGGGCACGCATCAGCCGTCTTGAGTTGACACGCACTCTGAATTCACTTTTCTTTGCACCGAATGACTCAATAAGAGATACAGCTGCAGCAACAATTTCAGCTTCGGCTGAAACTGATGGTTCACCCATTATATCGAGATTATACTGAAAAAACTCACGCAATCTTCCACGCTGCATTCTCTCATATCGGAAAAGACGGGGAATTGAGAACCACTTAACAGGCTTTCGCAATTCCCGCCCCTTTGAGGCCACCATTCGTGCAAGGGTCGGCGTAATTTCAGGCCGGAGAGCGAGTTCCCTGTCAGATTTATCTTTGAAGTTGTAGAGCTGCTTTACAATTTCATCTCCGGATTTGCGGGTAAAGACTTCAAGGTGTTCAAACATCGGTCCTTCATATTCCTCAAAGCCGAAGCGGAGCGCAGTTTCGCGCCATGCGGTGAAAAGCATATTCTGCAATGCCATATCTGACGGATAAAAATCGCGTGTGCCTTTAGGCGGATTATACTGCATGAATCTCTCTTTCTTAATTTACATGTTCTCTACAACTGCATCGCCGAACTCACTTGTCTTGACAACTTTAGCACCTTCCATCTGACGCTCAAGGTCGTATGTAACGCGCTTTTGGCGGATTGCTCCGGCAAGCCCTTTTTCAATAAGTGCCGCAGCTTCATTCCAGCGCATATACTGAAGCATAAGCACCGCAGAAAGCATGAGTGAACCCGGATTTACTTTGTCAAGGCCGGTATATTTTGGTGCAGTGCCGTGAGTAGCTTCGAAAAGACCGATGGATTCACCGATATTAGAACCAGGGGCCATTCCAAGACCGCCTACCTGTGCGGCGCATGCGTCGGACAGATAATCACCATTAAGATTTGGTGTAGCAAGAACACTATACTCGCTTGGACGAAGGATTACCTGCTGAAAGATGGAATCAGCAATGCGATCGTTAATAAGCACTTTTCCTTCAGGCATTTTTCCATTAAAATTATCCCAAAGTTCTTTTTCTGTAACAATCTGATCTCTGAACTTCTCTTTGGCAACCTCATAACCCCAGTCTCTGAAGGCGCCTTCAGTGAATTTCATGATGTTACCTTTATGAACAAGTGTAACAACCTTCTTCTTCTGCTCAATGGCAAACTGTATAGCTTTCTCAACAAGGCGCTTTGAACCTGTAATGCTCATCGGCTTAATGCCAATGCCGCTGTCAGTGCGAATTTGCTTACCGATTTTTGCGCTGATGAATTTAATAATCTCGAGAGTAGCCTCTTCACCCTGACGGAATTCAATTCCGGCATAAACGTCCTCAGTGTTCTCTCTGAAAATTACAACGTCAAGATTCTGAGGCTCTTTAACCGGGCTTGGTACTCCAGGGATCCACTTTACGGGACGGACACAGGCATAAAGATCGAGCAGCTGACGCAAGCCCACATTCATTGAGCGGAACCGTTTTGTTATCCACTCGCTGCCGCATTTAGGGCATTTTTCAGGACGCTTACCATCGGTACCATTCATTTCAGCGGCACATGTCATGCAGACAAATTCAAAACCGCCAACCGGAGTAGTTAATGGTCCTTTAATAGCCACAAGATATTCGCGTATCGCATTTACAGTATCTTCCGGCAGAACTGTATCCTTGTCATACACCTGCATAGCGTCAAGACCTGCATATATTCTGAACCATTCTATCTTCTTTTTTCCACCGTATGCCTTTGCTACAGCTGCATCAACAACTTTTTTTGTAGGGTGCCATATATCCGGCCCCATTCCATCTCCCATGATAAATGGAATTATCGGATTATCAGGAACAACAAGTGCTCCATTCTTAAATTCAATCTTTGAGCCGCTTACCGGTGCTGTCAATTTCTGAAACGATGCCATTGTAAATCTCCAAAAAGGTTATGGTTAAATTTTTAAAATGCTGTAAGGTACTTTAACTTTCTTTTTTTTGCCGTTCATGTTAAGATCAACAACAAATTCACTCTTACCCTCTTTATATTCAACAGCGCTCTTTGCCTTGCCAGGTGTTAGGAGTGTAAAGAGTGTATTATTATTCACAAGCTGAGATGTAACATTGCGCATAGATGTAAGCTTCAATCCCGGTTCCGTTACAAAGGGCTCAAAGCGTTCTATATTGACCTTTGAAGTTGACGCAGATACCACAGTAAGCTGCTCTCTTTTGCCAGTAATGAGTGCTGTATCGTCCTTTAGTTCAAGCTGGCCATAAGTATGAATGCGCGACTCAAACTGCCCCGGATGGGTAATTGCAACGCTGTCAACTATAAGTACTGCATCACTTCCAATCATAATGAAAACTCTGACTGCTCTTTGTACTGCATCATATTCACCGGTTTTCCCCATTGCCTTTGTGTAATCAATAAGAACAGAAGCATTACCATCAACTTTGACCTCTTTAGACTCAACTGTTGATGGCTTTCCAACACCGAGGCCATTAATAAGGACAACATTCTTCAACGATGGATTTGTTTCTGGAAGCTCATATCTTCTTGCACTGAATGTAGAGTCGATATACTTCACTGGCACAATGTTATTTATTAGAGCCTCGCCATTAACAACGCAATGGAAACTGGTAAGATCCATGTGTCCGTGATTAACTTCAGTTGTTCCGCCTCGTATCGAAAGGTAAAGGGCGGGTGATGGCCATTTATCCTTTAATGTGTACCAATCCATTCCGCAATATTTCGTAACAGGTTTAAATGACTTTTTCTTTTTATCCGGCGCTATTGTTTTTGCCGGACGGAGCAGAAGTGTTTCCGCATAATTGGGCCAGAACTCTGTTGGCTGAAAATAAATGTCGGGGCGCCTGCTTATTATATTGTCAAGATTTTTTACAACATCGGGTCTTCCGAAGCGGCATGCCGCTGCATAATGAAATGCCAATACCCAGTATTTATTCACATCGCCGAAACTGCAGGCTTCACCGTCAGGCATAAAATCAAGAGGAAAATCAATAGTTCTTGCCGTTTCAGCAGATTTCAGGAGAGGGTGTTTCTTGCCAAGACTTTTCTCGTAGCTTAATAGATACATGAAAGCGTAGCGCATTCCATAACCCCAATAACCTATCCCCTCTGTCCATCCGCCGTCTGACTCATCAAGATACTTCATATACGGTACAATGCTCTCTTCAACCCTTTCAAGAACTCTGTTGCAGATATGGGGATATTCTTCCTTAAGAACCAGTGCGAGCATGCCAACACCGCCGGCACATACAGTATTCCAGTTTGTCAGTTTGTTTTTGAACCACCAATCTTTATAAACAGGTTTATCAGTCTTTAAAACAGATGCAAAGCTCCATTTCATTGCAAGAGAGACAATAAGCGATTTTTCTTCTTCTGTTAATGTAGATCGAAGCATGTCGAAAGCAATAGCAAGCGTTGCACTGTTTTCACCATAGCTTAGGTCAAAAACAGCATCCGGATCTGAAATTCCCGCCCGCATTGTAATCCATGACCAGTATTTCCAACCGCGCATATCGGTGATATACTGCAAAGCGGCAGTTCTGTATTTGTTATCCGACGTTAAAAGCCATTGTGTTAACAGTGTAACAACTCTGTTTTGCATCAATCTGGCTCTCACCAGAAGAAAGTTGTGACCGGTTTCATCCAGGGGGATATTTCTGTCAGCAACAAATGAATCAGCATCTTTGCTGATTAGTGATTTTAATTTTACAGAAAGAGGATCTGTTCTTTTTCTTACATCTTCAATCGTGTTAACCAATGCCCAATACAGAGAATACTCGTTGGTTTTTTTCATTTTATTTAAAATTCCTTACGCAGTCTGGCGGGCAGAATGCCAAGCTGTTCTCTGTATTTCGATACCGTACGGCGTGCAACTTCAATACCTTTATCTTTCATAAGATCTACAAGCTGCTGATCGCTTAGCGGCTTCTTCTTTTCCTCTCCGTCAACCAGCTCCTTAAGAAGGTCGCGTGCACGCTGTGTTGAAACCTCTGTACCATCCTCCTGCTCAACACCGGAACTGAAGAACTGCTTCAGTTCATAAACGCCGTAAGGGGTCTGCACATATTTGTCGTTGCTCACTCTGCATACTGTGGAAATGTGCATGCTGATATCATCGGCTACCTCCTGCAGGCGCAGTGGCTTAAGATTTGGCGGTCCCTTTTCGAACCAATCTTTCTGTTTATTTACAATGGAGGTCATAACACGTATCATTGTGACTTTGCGCTGTTCGATAGCTCTTACAAGCCAGTTTGCAGCATTGAGTTTTTCTGATACATATTTACGGACTTCACTTGACTTTTTTGTCTCTTTTCTGAGCATGCCGATATATTCTTTGCTGACACGTAAGTTAGGCACATATCCATCATTCAGGGTGATTTGAAATTCACCGTTGTTCAGTTTGTTAACAATCAGATCCGGAATAATGCTAACAGATCTGACTTCACTCACAACCGTTCCCGGGTGCGGTTCAAGTTTGCCTATCTCCTTGATGGCAGTCTGAACTTCGGCTACTGTGGCGCCTGTCTGACGGGCAATCTCGGGAAGCTGATACTTTTTCAGAAGTTCATAATGTTTATCAATGATTTTTGCCATAAGTGAGCCAGAAAGCCCTTTAGCATGAACCTGAACAAGGAGACACTCGCGTAAATCCTTTGCAGCGATTCCGAGAGGATCAAGATGCAATATGATGTGGCGCACCTCCTCAATTTCCGACTCTGTCACCTTGAATTTCTCAGCAAGCTCAGTGGTTGATATTGCAATATATCCGGTTTCGTTGATGTTGCCGATTATGCATTCTGCAATTTCGAAACGCTTCGGAGTAAGACGCTTTTCGCGCAGCTGACTTAAAAGATGTTCTTCGAGGGATTCGCTGGACAGGTTTATTCTTTCGTAAAGATCAACCTTCTCCTCTCCTTCCTCCGAGCCGCGTCCGACGGGTGGGGTGAATGAGTCATACTCATAATCCTCCCAGTCGACATCTTTCATTTTCTCACCGTCGACTGCCGCCGTGGGCTCATCATCAGAGGCTGAAACTACAGTTTTATCTGCAGAAACTCCGCTTACAGGCAACTGAAAATCTTCGGCAGCATCGGAGGAATCATCACTGCCCGAGTCAGTTGACTGGTCAACAGTACGTTCCTCTTCCCTTTCATCACTTTCAAGGGACTCTTCCAGAATAGGGTTCTCCTGAAGCTCCTTGCGCAGCACCTGTTCAAGCTGGAGATTAGAATACTGCAGAAGCTTCAGTGACTGGATCATCTGTGGCGAAAGCGTCTGTCCCAGTCGTAGTGATGCGTCTAATGAAAATCCACTCATACTCACTTTTTCCTTTAATTAAAAAGTTCAGTCCAGTTTGAAATTAGAACCAAGATATATCTTTCTGGCTTCAGGATCGTTCACCAGATCCTGCGCCGTACCCTCCATCAAAATTCTTCCCTGATTTATAATGTATGCCCTGTCAGTAATTTTCAGTGTATCGCGAACATTGTGATCTGTAATCAGAATACCTATCCCCTTTGCCTTCAGCTCTGTTACAACAGACTGAATATCTTCAACAGCAATTGGATCAACACCCGCAAAAGGTTCATCGAGAAGCATGAAGTCGGGCTGTGTGGCAAGGGCACGGGCCATCTCGGCACGTCTTCTTTCGCCTCCGGATAATGTGTAAGCGATGTTCTTTCTTATATGCGTAATGTGAAAATCATTAAGCAGCTGGTCAAGTCTGTCTTTCCGCTCTCCTCGGGAAAGTTTCATAGTCTGCAGAATGGACATAATGTTATCTTCAACAGACATCTTTCTGAAAATTGAGGCCTCCTGAGGCAGATATCCCAATCCGATTCTTGAACGGCGGAACATAGGCTCACCGGTTATATCCATGTCGTCTGCAAAAATCTTCCCTTTTTCAGGGTGAACAAGACCTACTATCATATAGAAGCTGGTTGTCTTGCCTGCACCGTTCGGACCTAAAAGTCCTGTTATCATTCCCTTCTTAACAGAGAGAGAGACACCGTTTACAACAGTTCTTTTACCGTAAATCTTTACCAGGTTTTCTGTCCTTATCTCATTCACTTGCCGAACCCCTCTCTGAATACCTTGTATGAGGCTTTTTTACCTGTCCACATTTCAAAAGAGGCCATACCCTGACAGACAAGCATATCTATTCCCTGCACAGTTTTTGCTCCTGAAGCTTTCGCTTCGCGCAGAAGTCTGGTTACTGGTGGCGCATAAACCATGTCAAACACCGTGAGTCCTGAATGAAGCAGCTTTTTGTCAACTGGAGTCTCTTTGGCGAGAGCTCCCATTCCGATAGGAGTGGAATTTATCAGCAGATCAGCCTCTTTAACCGCATCCGATGCTTCACAGGTCGCCATTTCAACAGCATCAACACGACTGCCTTTAATGCTCTTTTTAACGGATGTCAGGAGTGCGGCTGACTTCTTTTTATTTCTTGCCAGCAGAGTAACTTTGGCTGCACCATTCAAAAGGGCAGTAAATAACGCTGTTCTGGCGGAACCTCCTGATCCTACTATAACCACATTCTGCCCGTTAAATCCGCTGCCGGCCCTGTTTAAAGCACCGCAAATACCTTCAGGATCGGTTGTGTGACCGGTAAGTTTTCCATTATTGTTGACAATAGTATTCACGGCACCGATTAACTTTGCGGTATCTGTAAGTTTATCCATATAAGGCACCACTGACTCTTTGTGAGGAATGGTAACATTCGATCCGGCCATATTAAAAGCGCGTATCGCTTCTACAGCAGCTTTAACATTACGCGGATCTACAGGAAGCGGGACATAAATGAAGTCCAGCTTCATGGCTTGCAATGCGGCATTATGCATGCGTGGAGAGCGGCTGTGCGAAACAGGCCATCCCATAACTCCGATAAGCTTGGTTGTACCTGTAACGGCACTACGCTTTTCTGACACAGTTACGCCCTTCATGTTTTGCTCTGTAAAGAGCAGTGTCTGCCGCCTTTATAATTTCATTCGCATTTTTCATAGCTGGTGAATACTCAGCCGCTCCGATGGAAATCGTAAGTCTTTTTCCGGGAAGCGACTGTTCATTTGGAAAGCGGAAGTCATCAACAGCCGCCCTGATCTTTTCTGCCAGAATAACCGCACCATCAGCATTCAGGTCCGGCAGAACAATTGCGAACTCCTCTCCGCCCCAGCGGGCAACAATATCACCCCTGCGTGATATAACATGCAGAATACGGGAGACTTCAATAAGTGCAAAGTCACCCATCAGGTGGCCATTGTTGTCGTTGTAATGCTTGAAATAGTCGATATCCAGCATTAGAAGCGAAAAAGTCTTACCGGATTCCGCCGAACGGGAAAACCGGTGATTTAAAACGTAATCGAAATATCTTCTATTATAACAGAATGTCAACGGGTCAGTAATTGAATCCTTGACAGTTTTAGAATATTCCGCCATATCAACTATAACTGGACTCGCCATCTGCCGCGTAATGTTTGTGTAGTAATCAAGAGTGGCAACACGGATTCCGACGTTGCGGCCAAGCTTCTCGC
>JAEUSG010000140.1 GCA_016788315.1 Fibrobacterota bacterium
TTCTTCACAAGGCGGCAATTAGAAAAGCCGCCATTGAATTGGGCTGGAATAGCGAAAAAATTATTGATCTCTTCTAAATGTACTGAAAGGACTAAAAAGAATGTCATTTTTCGAGACGGCAAGGGTTAATGAACTTGTAGATAAACTTAAACCTGCAGCAGCTAAAATTGAAAATGATTTCAGCAGGGGTGTTGCTATATATGGCGCCGGAGTGGTAGGAACCTGGGCAGCATCATATCTCAAATCAATAGGTGCCAAGGTCATTCTTTTTCTTGACAAAGATCCTGCTAAAAAAGGAAGTATAGATGGTATTCCAGTTGAGCATCCTTTTGAAAGGGCCGAGCCATTACCAAAGTCAATATTTATTGCGGCACGTCACGCTGTTAGTGAGGTAGAGAAATCCCTTGTGGATAGTGGCGCTACGATGCTTTCTTTCGACGCTTATTTTGTTGTTCGCAATTACGAAAGATTGACAAAAATTAGAGATGATGCCTTTGCCGATGAAAAGTCCGTTGAAGTGTTTAATGGTGTTCTGTATGCAATGTTAACCTCGACTCTTGACAGCTGCAGAGCCACTCTCGATAAAGACATGTACTTCGGTCTTCCACAGTTCAGCGGTACTTTTGAAGATATCTTTGTAGATGCAGGAGCCTTTGTCGGCGACTCCGTTGAATGTTTTATCTGGGAGAATCTTGGAACATTCCGTCATATTTATGCTTTTGAACCGGGCCACAGGCAGTTCGCAGCAATGGAGCACCGGATGGAAAGGCTTTCAAAAGAGTGGGCTTTCCCAAAAGATCGTGTTACGCTGGTTCAGGGCGGACTTTCAGATAAACCTGGTGAGATGTCATTTACGTTTGTTGAAGATTTTCCCATCCGTCACGGTCTTGTTTCGCAGGAGAGCGATAATAGTAATAAGGGCAAAGGGACAATTCCCGTCTATACTCTCGATCAGTATCTGGCCGGGACACCGGTTACCTTTCTTAAGGCAGATATTGAAGGCATGGAGATGCAGTTCCTTCATGGAGCGGCGGAGACCATTAAAAAGTACAAGCCTAAGATGGCTATATGTGCATATCATTATCCGAGCGATCTTTACGAAATAATAGAATATGTGCGCTCGATAGTGCCTGAGTACCGTTTTTATATGAGAAATCACGCGCCTATCTTTGGTGATTTTGTCATTTACTGCACTCTTGATAAATAATGAGGCAATCAGAAATAAATACTGTAAAAAGCAGCTGTGCTATATGCGGTGCTACTGAAGCAACCGTAGCGGGAGAGCTCACGTTTGCCCTTCCTGCGTCGTACCGGCTTGATGGAAATTATGCTGTTTTAGCCTGCAACTGCTGCGGGATGGTTATAAGTAAATCATCTTCAGAGCAGAAAGATTATGACAGGTTTTATGCAGGTACGTCCTATAGTCCTGCCTACAAAACAACATTGCCGGATGAGAACGAGCATCAATACCTGAACGAAACCGCAGCGATAATTTCTGCGCACGTGAAAAAGGCTGACGGAATAATTGCTGATATCGGTACGGGAATATCACACCTTCCATTATATCTTAAACAGGCAGGTATGGATAATGTGGTAGCATCGGATCTCTCCATGGATTGCATAAATATTCTAAAGAGTGAAATGAAAGTGAACACATTACTTGGGGATTTGGCGACGGTCTTAGAACATCATGGAAACATAAACTTTCTTGTAATGTCTCATATTATGGAGCACTTTGCTGATCTAGGTTCGATAATTTCACTTATCAGGAATAAATTGCAGCCAGGCAGCAGAATATTTGTTGAAGTCCCTGCTACGGATGAAATAGAGACTGTTTGCCCTGAAAAACCCTTAAGTTACCTCTATTATACCCACCTTAACCATTTTGATGAAATTCATCTGAATTCACTCATGACGGTCTGCGGATGCAATAGGGTCGCGGGAGGCCGGCGAATCAGGGAAGAGAAAGGCATAAAGATTCCGGCTGTTTGGGCTGTTTTTGAGCGTGAATCAAAAATGGCCTCAGAAGCGCATGCTTCAGATTTCAGGTTGGCTGTAAAAATAGCAGGCTGGTTTAAAAATAGCTCCCTTGACCCATCCAGTGAACTTTATGAATTGGCAAAGAGCATGCAATCAGTTTATGTTTGGGGTATGGGGATTCATGCCAATCAGATGCTTGGTATGAGTCCATTGAAGGATTGCAATATTAAGGGGCTACTGGACGGTAATGTCTCAGCGATAGGATCAGTGATCGGAAAGTTTACTGTTGAGTCCAGCGAAAAACTGAAACAGCTTGACAAAGATGAATGTGTGGTTATTACCGCACCGACGCAGAAAAATAAAATGGTCTCTTTCCTACGGGAATCAATCGGATTCCGGGGCAGGATCGTAACAATATGAGGTGATGCTATGAATGAGATCGAAAAATTCAAGGCCGAAGTTGAGGAGAATATAAAAGGGCTCGGAAACGATCCGAAGAATAAACAAATCTCACTTGATTGGCTGCTTCAGGTCAGCAAGCATAAGTATGTGTATAACTTCACATGGATGGGACGTCCGATTATCCAGGCACCTCAGGATATTGTTGCTATGCAGGAGATTATCTGGGATGTACAGCCTGATCTGATAATTGAAACAGGTATAGCCCATGGCGGTTCAATAATCCTTTACGCTTCAATTCTGGAACTTATAGGTAAGGGTGAAGTCCTGGGTATTGATCTTGATATAAGGTCGCACAATTTCAAGGAAATTATTAATCACCCGATGTATAAAAGAATAACAATGCTTGAAGGCTCGAGTATTGATAGCAAAATAGCAGAAAAGGTAAGAGCATTTGCAGCCGGGAAAAAGAAGATTCTGGTAAGTCTGGATTCAAATCACACCCATGAGCACGTTCTGAAAGAACTCGAAATTTATGCTCCGCTTGTAACAGTTGGAAGTTACTGCGTAGTCTTCGATACGCTTGTAGACGAAATTCCTGACGAATATTATACAGATAGACCCTGGAAAAAAGGGGACAACCCAAAGAGCGCCGTTCGGGAATATCTGAAATCACACCCTGAATATGTAATTGACAAGAGAATAGATCACAAAATACAGATTTCTGCTGCACCAGACGGATATCTTAAGCGTATTAAATAGGATGAGCGAAATGGATCAGAAGCTGAAACAGGAAACCATCTACGACCGTTATCCCGGTTATGAAATCGGCCGGTATGTATGTGGGGCTGTTCCAAATGTAAGAGGCTGGCGTAATTGCGCGTCTACTTTAAAGATGGGATCATTTATTTCTATCGCAACTGATGTGGAAATTCTGCTTGGAGCAGAACATAGGCCGGATTGGGTAACCACATATGATTTCAGTGCGAATTGGAAAAATGTAGAAAAAGTGGAAGGGCATCCTAAAACAAAAGGTGATGTTGTAATTGGAAATGATGTCTGGATTGGTACCGGGGTTTTTATACTTTCCGGTGTGACAATTGGAGACGGAGCTGTTTTAGGTGCTAAAAGTGTTATAACAAAAAATATCCCACCTTATTCTATTTATGCAGGTAATCCTGCTAAATTCATCCGTAACAGGTTTAGTGATGAAATAATTTCGGAGTTGCTGAGAATAAAATGGTGGGAATGGCCGGATGATAAAATCCGGAAATATATTCCACTTCTGCAAAGCAATAGACTTGACGAGTTCATCAAGGCCGCTGCCGAATAATATTAGGGGAGTAAAATGAAAATAGTTCTTGTTTCACTGCCGGCTTCAGATACAAAAGAGAGCCGTTCAAAAATTCCTCTTCCTCTGTTATGCATAGCCGCATATGTAAGAAAGACAGGCCATGAGCCGGTTATTGTTGATCTGTTTCTGCATACTCCTGTCAGCGGTAAAGATCCGATGGACTATTATGCCGAGATTGTAATTAAGTCGATAAAAGAGAATAAGCCCGGGCTGCTTGGAATAAACTGCTTTACAATGATTCAGTTTCCAGTGCTCAGAGAAATCATGCAGCGTGTCAGAAAGGTGTTTCCTTCGCTTCCTTCGATAATAGGCGGCGCTCATCCGACTATGTTTGCTGATGACATCATCAATAACTGCAGCGAAATTGATTATATAGCAATAGGCGAAGGAGAATTGCAAATTGCCGCGCTGGCAGACATGATTGAAAAAAATGATTATTCCAATATTGCATCAGTGCAATCTTTTGCCTATAGAGTTAACGGCAAGGCAGTTGTAAATCCGCGAATAGATTACATTCAGGATCTTGATTCCTTACCCATGCCGACATGGGATTTGGTTGATTTTTCGCAGTATCACGGAGACCATTCAAAAT
Source organism: Fibrobacterota bacterium (assembly GCA_016788315.1). Taxonomy (GTDB): domain Bacteria; phylum Fibrobacterota; class OXYB2-FULL-49-7; order OXYB2-FULL-49-7; family JAEUSG01; genus JAEUSG01. The sequence continues at coordinate 4,326 of JAEUSG010000140.1, forward strand.
GGTTCAATCCTAAGAATAAAGATATTACCATCGCTGCCCCAGTTGTGTCCAGCAGAAGTTGTCCCTACAGATGCTCCTTTTGCGGAGTAGATAAGCTTATGGGGAGCAAATACAGAACCAAGTCTCCTAAGGTTGTAGTGGATGAGATTGAATATCTTTACAAAAAAAAAGGGGTAAATTATTTCGCATTTATTGATGATAATATTGCTGTCAATAAAAAACATCTGACAGAATTATGTGATGAGATACGCAATCGCAAGCTTGATATCCTGTTCTCAATTTCGCAGGGTCTTTTCCTGCGGAATGTAGATGAAGAAGTAGTTGATATGCTTGCAAAAACAGGTTTGGCAACAGTTACGTTTCCGATAGAACATGGAGACGCACATATAAGAAATGATATCATAGGTAAAAATGTCCAGGATGAACAAATCTATCGTGTAGTCGAAATTTTTAAGAAATATAATGTGTTTACATTAGCAGCATTTATCATGGGCTTTCCGGAGGAGACAAACGAAACTCTTCAAAAGACATACGATATGATTCAGCGACTCAGTATTGATATTAATTATGTATTCCCGCTTATTCCTTTGCCGGGAACTAAAGTGTTCGAGCAGGTAAAGAGAGATAATTTGTTCACATACAGTTTCGACGCATCAACAACATGGCAGGGCCATGAAGATATTAATGGATTGCGTGCTGATCAGTTTTATATCAAACCATATAATATGGAATTAACAGAACTTTTCGAATGGCGCCAGCGTTTTGAAAAGCTGAAGTATTATTCAGAGAGAGCAAGAGCGCTTAATTTGTAAGGAGTAAATATGCAGACAGTGATACTTTGCGGTGGAATGGGAACACGTTTAAAAGAGGAAACGGAGTTTCGTCCAAAGCCTATGGTGAACGTAGGTCAATACCCTATTCTATGGCACATAATGAAGATATACGCATATTATGGCCTAAATGATTTCGTTCTGGCGCTTGGTTATAAAGGGGATATGATCAAAGAGTTCTTCTTCAATTATGAATTCATCAATAATGATTTCACTATTGAACTGGGGGCAGCACACAGAACAAGAATACATCCAAAGCATCATGAAGATTGGAGGGTCACTCTTGTTAATACTGGTGAAAAAACACTTAAGGGTGGCAGATTGAAACGTATTCAGAAGTACATATCAGGGAATGATTTTTGTCTTACTTACGGCGACGGCCTTACTGATGTGAATATTAAAGAAGTTGTAGCTTTTCATAAGAAACATGGAAAAACTGTTACGCTAACAGGTGTGAATATTGCATCCAGGTTTGGTGAATTAAAAATCGATGGTGATAAGGTCACTCAATTTGCCGAAAAACCTGAAGACGCTCACGGTTTTGTAAACGGCGGTTTTATGGTTCTGAATACTAAGATATTTGATCTGATAACAGAAGCAGAAGATTGTGATTTGGAATACGGACCATTCGAACACCTTGCTAAAAAGGGTGAACTTATGGTGTATAAACATAAGGGAAACTGGGCATGCATGGATACTCTGCGCGACAGTGAGTATCTAAACAATCTCTGGAACAAAGATCAGGCATTCTGGAAGGTGTGGGAATAAAATTGAGAAAGCTCTTTTCCGGTAAAACAGTACTGATTACTGGTTCAACAGGATTCAAAGGGTCCTGGCTTTCCATCTGGCTTCATTCCTGCGGAGCTAAAGTTGTTGGATATGCACTGCCCCCAAAGAGCCGACGTGATAACTTTGTTATATGTGGTCTTGACAAAAAAGTTAAACAGATTCACGCAGATATCCGGGATGTAAAAAGACTCAAAAGTGTTTTTTCTGCGTATAAACCAGATTTTGCCTTTCATCTTGCTGCACAGCCGCTTGTACTGGAATCGTACCGTTCACCGTTCGACACATTTGAAACAAACATCATGGGTACTGCAGCGTTTCTAGAAGCTGTGCGTGAACAGAAATCTGTAAGGTCAGCAGTAGTTATTACAACTGATAAGGTTTATCAGAATGAGTACGACGGTCACCCATTTGTAGAAACAGATCCATTAGGTGGTCACGATCCATATAGCGCCTCAAAAGCTGGTGCTGAAATAGTTTCCGCTTCGTATATAAAATCATTTTTCTCCGATTCAAAAACGGCGATAGCAACCGCAAGGGCAGGAAATGTGATTGGTGGTGGCGATTATGCAGATAACAGAATAGTACCTGATTGCATTCGCGCTCTTGAGGCTGGTAAACCCATTGAAATACGAAACCCTTCAGCAGTGCGCCCCTGGCAGCATGTACTAGAACCTTTGGGCGGGTATATTGAACTCGCCGCCGCTCTTTACAAATATGGGAAAAAGTATGAGGGCGGATGGAACTTCGGTCCGAATGTAAAAGAGTCTTTCAGTGTTGAAAAGGTTGTTGATGCTGTAATACGCGAGTGGGGGAGCGGCAGCAAAGTTGTTTCTGCTCAGAAAAAAAAGGTTCATGAAGCGCCTGTGCTTCGTCTGAATATTGACAAAGCAAAGAAGCAGCTTGGATGGAAACCTAAGCTTGATTTTAAGGATACGATAAGGCTGACAGTTGAAGAGTATAAATGTAAATTCAAATCACCTGGCACATATTACGCACAGCGCTTGGAACACATCAGATTTTGGGAGAGATTATGATTGCTTTGAAGTGCAGAGCATGCGGTACAATCCTTAAAGATCCATTTCTATCTCTTGGATCTCAGCCGCTTTCTAATGCTTATCTCACAAAAGAGCAGCTTACAGTAATGGAACCTCACTATCCTTTGGATCTTTACGTTTGCGCCAAATGCAGGCTTGTACAGCTTCCGGAGTGTGAAAAGGCAGAGAATATCTTTAACGAGAATTATGCATATTTTTCATCGTTTTCTGAGAGCTGGCTGGCACATTGCCGTGAGTACACTGAAAAAGTTGTGAAACGCTTTGAGATTAATAAAAAGAGTTTTGTCATTGAAGTGGCCAGCAACGACGGATACCTGCTTCAGTATTTTAAAGCTAAAGGTATTCCTGTTTTGGGAGTGGAACCTGCGGCAGCAGCTGCAAAGATTGCAAAGAAAAAGGGTATTCCTACAGATGTCACCTTTTTTAATACAGAATATGCCAATCGTTTAAAGAAGAACGGTAAGCAAGCGGATCTGATTGCCGGAAACAATGTTCTTGCCCACAATCCGAATCTGGTTGATTTTGTAAAAGGACTTAAGGTTGCATTGAAACCTGATGGTGTCATTACTCTTGAATTTCCACATCTGTTAAGATTTATGGAGTCGAATCAGTTTGATACGGTATATCATGAACATTATTCATACATTTCACTCTATGCAGCAGAGAAGGTCTTTGCAAAATATGGTCTTAAAGTATTTGATGTTGATGAACTGAAAACACATGGCGGGTCACTCCGAATATACTGCAGACATACATCGGACAAATCAAAGGCAGTAACAGCATCCGTTAAACGTGTTTTGTCTGATGAAAAAAAGGCCGGTTTACTTGGTGAGGCCGCATATGCAGGATTCAGAAAGAGAGTTGAAAAGGTAAAGTTTGACCTATTAAAATTTCTTCTGAAAGCAAAAGCTGATGGTAAAACAGTTGCCGGTTATGGTGCAGCCGCTAAAGGCAATACCCTTTTGAATTACTGCGGAGTTAGAACTGATTTTATTGAGTATACTGTTGATAGAAATCCTGCCAAACAGAACAGATATCTGCCGGGAACACATATTCCAATATATACACCGGAAAAGATTATGAAAACGAAACCGGATTATGTTTTAATATTACCATGGAACATCAAGGATGAAGTAATGCAGCAGATGAATGGTATAAAAAAATGGGGCGGAAAATTTGTTGTAGCAATTCCGGAATTGCAGATAATGGAAAAATGAAAATAACATCAACAACAATTAGCGGTGTTTATACATTAGAAATAGAACCTGTCCATGATAACAGAGGTTTTTTCGCGAGAACATTTTGTATGGACGAGTTGGGAAAAGCTGGACTGGTTACAAGTTTCCCTCAGTGCAACGTTTCCTATAATGCTAAAAAAGCAACCCTGCGCGGGATGCATTATCAGATAGCGCCATTTGGTGAGACAAAAATTGTCCGCTGTACATCTGGTTCTGTTTATGACGTTGTTGTCGATATCCGTCCTTCATCGCCGACATTTAAGAAGTGGTATGGTGTGGAACTTTCTTTTGAAAACAGACGTTCGATTTACATTCCTGAGGGGATAGCTCACGGTTTTATATCATTAGTTGACGGCGCTGAGCTTCTTTATATGATGAGTGCTAAATATCAGCCAGAGGCAGCACGAGGCGTCCGCTGGAATGATCCAGCATTTGCGATAGAGTGGCCCTTGACTCCTTCAGTAATTGCCGACAGAGACAACACCTTTTCTGGTTTTTCCAGTTCCCAAACTTGATCCCTACGTAGCACAAAACCTGACCGGTCCCTGAGCTATTCGTGCGAAGCACGAATTAGTCGAAGGGCCGGTCTCTAAATTCATCAGGATTCAGCTTGTGCTTCCGAATCAACCTGTAAATCTTAGTTCTGCTCATGTTAAGTTTCTCTGCAGTATAGAGAAGATTTCCTCCAGTTTCATGCAGAACCGATGTCAGTTTCTCTTTGTCAATAATGGTTCTGCGTGAGTTTTTCCTGTCTGTTCCGGTTTTTATCTGCTTCTGATCTTTATCACTCTCATAAAGAGTGAGATCTTCAGCTGTAATAGTATTGCTGTTGCATAGAACGACAGCTCTGTACATAACGTTACGAAGCTCTCTGATATTGCCTGGCCATGCGTGTGATACAAGCTGCTGCATTGCCGGCTTGCTGATTTGGATAAGCTGCTTTCTATTTACGGCACAAGCTGTTTCAAGAAAGTGATGGGCCAGAATCGGGGCATCTTCACCTCTTTCACGTAATGGGGGCAGAACAAACCGATGCTGGTTAAGACGAAAGTAAAGATCCTCTCTCAGTCTTTTTGCCTTTAGTAAATAGCTAAAAGATTCATTGGATGCTGAAATAAGCCTGAATCGGACCTTAATAGTGGAACGTCCTCCGAGTCGCTGAATTTCTCCGCTTTCAAGAACACCAAGGAGTTTTGCTTGTGCAGACAGCGGAAGATTGCCGACTTCATCAAGAAAGACTGTTCCTCCGTGAGCCTTTTCGAATAAACCAGGCCTACTTCCAATAGCTCCAGTGAATGCTCCTGCTTCATGGCCGAAGAGTTCGCTTTCCAGCAGCGTTTCAGGGAGTGATGCACAATCTATTCTGACAAAAGGCCCATCAGATACAGAGCTGTTTGCATGAATAAAACGGGCTAAAACCTCTTTGCCGGTACCGGTCTCTCCTTCTATCAAGATTGAAAGTGGACTGTCCGCAGTCTTTCTGGCTTCTTCTCTGATGGCCACCATCTTTTCTGATTGTCCGATAAACTGGGTTTCTCCGCTGACAAGACGGCCAAGTCTGTCGCGTTCTTCATTAAGCTCTTTTATGTTTCTCATAAATGGAGTGATATCATGAAAATGATAGAGTGTGTAGTTTTCGTTGCCTACAACACCATCTTCCATTCTGACGTGGTAATGTACAACTTCAGGGGCGTTTACGTACCATGCTGTTGTAAGGCTGTTTTTGTCAATAGGACTGTTGCTTTTACCTGAACGGATGGTGATTTCATGCAGATTGACTGATTCACCTGGGCGCAGGTAAAGCAGGAAACGGTTTGAGGTTTCCATGCTGAAGGGAAGATGCTCCTCATAATCACCAATATTTTCGCCATTATAGAAAAAGGTCCATGATGTACCTCGCTTACGTATCAAAATTTCATGCTGCCCTGTTTTTGTTCTTTCGGCTGCATTCATAACTCTTACATTTACACAGCTCTTTCTGAATCGTACAGTCTTCTCATTTATTGTTGATGTCAGGGCATATCCGAGAGTATCCGGTGAAGAAAATTCATGAAGCAGTGAACCGCGAAGAATTATTGATGGAAAAGACCCGTCATCTGAAGAATAATTTATAGATATGTCAATAGAATGGTTGTCTATATACAGCGGTTTATCCCATTCCAGATATGAATAAAGACTGCTGTTTTTGTTTGTCCATTTAAAACCTTCTTTTGGGGTTAGTAATTCTGCATCACCGTTTTCTGATAAATGCAATGGAAAGTGGGTGTCTGTGCTCTTCCATTTCAGAACAAGTCTGACAGCGCAGTTCTCCTCATCTTTTGATGATGATGTTTTTGAGAACTTCATAAGTTCGCTTATTTTGCGTCCGAGCAGGGAAACAGGATTCTCTACCCCGGTGGGCCTAGCGAAAAGAGCGCTTAAGCTTGTGATGATCCCCTCTTTGTTGCAGAAGGCTATTATCCTGTTTTCGTTCTGTGAAAGCCAGGTCATTAATCCGCGGAAGCTGATTATTGACGCAAAACGTGTTGGCGACAGACGAAAAATGGCAAGTTTAAGAAGGGGCCACTTTGTTATGAAAAAAGGAGCTATTGCTGATTCTACTTTGCCTGGTTTTGATGGGTATGTTGGCCACTCCCTGTACCATCCTGTCGGCCAATCCTTTGAATCTGCAAGATGGTTATTTGAGATTCTGGCCGGGTTGGAAATCGGAAGTGCTTCAAAAATATCATTCAAGTTACCATTGCATGGAAGATCAAAAAGATCAAATAGTGTTTGCGTTCGCAAAAGCTCTACAAGACGTGACCATGTGTGAATAACCGAATTGTCAACCCAGCAGAAGCGCCCCTTTTCGTCAGAGACAATAACAATTCTGTCTCCAACCCCCGCAATTTCAATAAAGTGACATCCGGATAGTGAGTCGGGAAAATCATCAGTTTTCATATGATACAGATATAATACACTTAAACAACAGTTAAAGCAATTGTTTTGGGAAAATTTGGCTGTTTTTATGCTTTAATTGAACTTTGCTTGTGGCATTTTTATTGCATGAACTGATATGTCTGCTGTAATGTTAAAATGGGAGGATGGATGAATAAGCTCTTTTGTGTCATTTGTGCACTCTTAACTGCACTAAATCTTTTCGGTGAATCGATGTTGGGTCAAGCAGCAAATTCAATTAAACCTGGCGCCTGGTCATTCTTAAGGGCTGATAGTCTATCCGGTGACATGATTATGACGGGTCCGGTTTCTGATATCATTTATGCATTTTCCAATTCTGCTTGCTGGGACACCAAAACAAAGCAATTATTATATGTCGGTGGGCCTCATATGGCTCCGATGAAATTTAATATTTACAGAGAGAGCACTAACGGGTGGAGAAATGTACCTCTGGACAATGCATGGATCAGCCATTCATATGATAACTTTACTTTGGATTCAGCAGGCAGGATGAATTGGATGCATTCTGGAAAAATACGTGTTTTTGATGCAGTAAAGGACAACTGGGTCGACTCCTTCGCCCCTCCGCAGATTTCAAGCAGATATGGCGGAATGGAGTATTTTCCTGAAAAGAATGCGCTTGTTTATGTTCTCTCAGGCAGCGTTTACTATTGTCCTCTTGCTACAAAAGTGTGGCAGACATTGAAAACCGGTCTTGCTATGGGGGGCATTCACAACATTGCAGAGTATAATGTAAAACATAAAAAGATCTATTTCGGCGGTGGAGATGGGAGCAAGGCACTTTACTCCCTTGATACTTCGCTTAAAGTGGTTAAAGAACCTGATGCACCAATTGTATACAGGATTGCAGGCGCGCTTATGACATGCGATTATGGATCCGGCCATGTTCTATTTGTTGACTCAAGCGGGGTGTATTTTTATGATCCTGCCAGTAATTCATCTGGTAAAGCAGCTAAAAGTATGGTTAGGAGGCCAGATCAGGCTGTTATTGCTCCCATTAGTGACTATGGTGTAATAGCATTTCTTACAGTTAGCACTTATCCGTTCTTGCTTTACAAACACAATCCGGCAGTGGCAGCAGTTGAAAAGAATGTTTCATTACAAAAAGAAAATATGACTGTTTCGCCCAATCCTTTTAATCCTAAAACGTCAATTAGGCTGAATTTAAAGAAGGAAAGTAACGTCAGAATAGGAATTTTTAATAATTCCGGGCAGAGAATTAGAAATGTTTTTGCAGGAAAGTTAAGTGCAGGTGTGCATCCCTTTTTATGGAATGGGAAGAGTGATAACGGCGAGGAATTGGCTGGCGGTGTTTATCTTGTTTCAATCATAACTGAAGGCGAAGTCTTAACTGGTAAAGTAATCTATTCCAAATAAGGGGGAATGATGAGGATTATTATAATTCTTGCAATGTTTTCCGTAGTGATTTTTTCACAGAGTAATGTCTGGGTTAAATCAACGAATCTCTTTGCTGAAGAACCAGGCTGTAAACATATGAGTGCGATGGTTTATTCAGCCGACAGCAACAGGTTTTTTTCAACTCTCGGCTGGGTATTTAACGGCAGCTGGAACCCGGTCAGCCGTTATGCAGATTTGTCGTTACGGCTTCCTGACACAAGATGGATTAATCATTTTCCCAAAGATTCGTTATTTACACATTGGGGAGACAGTACCGGTAATGCTATCGGTGGAGGTGTTAATTTTTCAGGGTTGCTGTCACTAACAGCAGGTTTTATGAGGCCCGGGCTGTTTACGAGTGCATATCGCTCATTTTATCAATATGCGTACAATTCTGATGACCAATCCATTTATCATTACATGGCAAATAAACTGCTCAGATATAACACCAGAACACGTATTTGGGATACATTGTCAACGGGAATTCATCCTGCGAATTCAGAGGGCGGCGATTGGCCTCTTATATGGGGGGCAATCTGTTACGATGCATACAATAAAGAGATTGTGCTGTTTGGTGGAGCAGATGTTGATGTTCGCAATGGTAATTGCGGAACCTGGACTTACAGTCCAGCCGCAAACAAATGGACCAAGCTTGCATTAAGTGTAGAACCGCCACCTCGCTGTTATTCGCAGCTGGTCTATGATGCTAAAAACAGATGCATCATTGTGTTTGGAGGAGACCATCTTGATTATCTTACAGCAGATACATGGGTTTATGACTGTGTTGCGAAACAGTGGTCAAAAAAGAATCCCACCCGTTCCCCTTCTCCAAGGGCAGGCCATGCATTGCTCTATTTGCCTAAAAGCAGATCTGTTGTTCTGATAGGCGGATACAATTATACATCCGGTTACAGCGCAGTGAATCCATTTGAGATGTGGCGTTATGATGTAACGGTAGATGAATGGAAGCTGATAAAGGAGTTTGGCGCAAATGATGT
>JAEUSG010000168.1 GCA_016788315.1 Fibrobacterota bacterium
GACAGATTGCTCTTTTGGCAAAAACTGATATTACTGTTGTGCTGGAAGGTGAGACAGGAACCGGTAAAGAGGTCGCTGCAAGACTCATACATGAGTCAAGTAAAAGAAAGCATTCACCATTTATTAAAATCGATTGTTCAACTATACCGGCAAATTTAATTGAGAGAGAACTTTTTGGACACGAAAAAGGAGCTTTTACTGGAGCCGTCTCTGCACGTGAGGGCAGGTTTGAGTCTGCTGATGGCGGGACTCTATTTATTGATGAAATATGTAATCTATCCCTCGAAGTGCAGGCTAAAATGCTGCAGGCAATACAGGATCTTAAGATAACAAGAGTAGGGGGAACCGCCAGTATACCTATTGACATAAGAATAGTCGCAGCATCGAATAAGCCGTTGAAATCAATGATAGAAAATGGAACTTTCAGAACAGATCTTTATTACAGACTTAACCAATACACTCTGACTTTGCCCCCTCTCAGGGAGCGGGGAGATGACATTACACTTTTGTCAGAATATTTCATTGATGAGGCATCGCAGAAACTAAATAAGAGCGTGAATTCAATTTCATCGGAAGCACTTAAGGTTTTGAAAGGGCATAAATGGCCGGGTAATGTGAGGGAGTTGCGAAACACCTTTTTCAGAGCTGTTCTTATGTGTGAAAAGAATGAAATTTCTGCTGAACATATTGAATTGACAGACCTTTCTATAGGAAGTTCTATTCAGCCCAAAAAGAAAAGGCATAAATGGCAGAAAGCGGAGATTCTAGATGCAATTTCTAAGAGCGGCGGAAACATCACAAGCGCCGCTGCCTCCCTTTCGATCAGTCGTGTCATGTTATATCGTATAGTAAAAAAGTTCGGTATTAATCCTGATGAATTGCGGATTGTTTAGCCGTTGAAACCATGTTAAGTTAACGTATACAAGTTACTGTTTGTTTCCAATCATTCGATTGTAGTTGCGATTTTACCTCATTTTCATCAAATTTAAATAAGTCGAGAGTGGTACATTTTTTGCGTTAGTATTTTGCAGTATAAAATAAAGGGGAATTTTATGGATCTTACTCCCAAAAGCAGACTCTTGGCAATATTTGTTGTATTTATGATAACCTCTGTAATCGGTGAACCATCATTTACAGTGCTTCCCAGGGCTGTATCTGAAGGTGATTCTGTTCGTATAACATTTTCAGTATCACAATATACTGATGTAACTGTAGAAATTATAAACACAAAAGATAGCTCTATTGTTTGTGAATTGGGCAGCGGTCTGTTGGGGAAAAACCCGCCTGCTCCTTTTCAGGCAAATTCTCTCTCTCAAACAGTAATTTGGGATAAAAAGGATAATTACGGAAAACCATTTACAGGATCCTGGGATGTACGGGTGAGTCTCGCAATGTTTGCCGATCTGGATCGTATCTATAACAATGACACAAGAAATGTTCTGCAAAGTCTTGCGCCAAAGGCAATGGGAGTAGACAGTCTTGGAAATTTATATGTTCTGGCCGCTGAGTGGTTCAGAGGGACGGGAACCAAGCTTGTTGTCTTTTCAAGGAACGGTGAGTATTTACGCACTTTGGCACCATATCCTGGAAACCTGCCCGAAGAGCGGTTGAAAGGTTTTGGAAGGATCACCCAGCCGGATGGAAAAAAGACGCCGGTAATATATCAGGGCATGGACGGAGTTATTCTTCCAGAATTCTTTAACCCTATTGCTCATACGATGGCTGTTACCTCTGATGGTAAAATTGTCATTTCAAACAGTATCGCATCTGTTCAATGGT